>JBJTFZ010000078.1:0-5111 GCA_046093685.1 bacterium | reverse complement strand
AGTATGATAGCCGAATGTGGCAGGAACTCTGAATTGTACATAATCGAACTCTGCATTCATTCCTCGAGACTGTTCATAAGTCCCGGCAAAGAGAGTTCGGTCGATGGATTTTTCTGCTATTTTTTTTCCGGTGGTGTCTCGAACGGACAAAGAAATGGAAATTTTTGCGCTGAACCCTTGTTTTTCAGGACTGAATTGCAATGATTCATAGGGAATCATTGCATAGACATCGATGAATGGAACTGAATCTCCATCGGCTTTGAACCAATAGGCATCCGCATGAATCAATGCAGGTTTTTTTGTAATTCCATTGTTTTGTCTGAATTGCGCATGTATAGCATTGATGTCCAGTAAAAAAAATACGGTAAACCACATTATGAATGAAATATGTCTTCCGCACTCATGCATGGACAATTTCACCATGTTCATTCATTTGATCGATGATTCCTCCGCCAATCACATCATCACCTTCATAAAGCACGATGGATTGTCCCGGAGTGATGGCTTTGCGTTCTTCGTGAAAAGCCACATGTAATCTACCATCCGGGAGAAGTGTACATTCTGCTGGAGCTCCTTCATCTTTATATCTGATTTTCACGAGAAATGTTTTTGTACCAACGATGCTTGGATATTTGATGAAATTCACGGAGTGAGCAATCAATTCTTTTGAAAGCAGTTGTTCTTCTGTTCCGACCACCACTTCATTTGTGTCTGCGAGAACATTCAATACATAAAGGGGTTCTGGGGAAGAAATGCCGAGGCCTTTCCTTTGGCCCACGGTATATCCATGAAAGCCATTGTGAGTACCAATCACTTCACCGTCTTTCACGATATCACCTTTTCCTGCGATCTCCTCCAAATCAGGTACCATGTCTCGCATGAATCGTTTATAATCATTGTCGGGAATGAAACATATTTCATAGGATTCAGGTTTTTTTGCGATACTCAGTCCAAACCGTTCAGCTTCCGCTCTGGAACGTTCTTTGGTGAAACCTGTCAGAGGGAAGAGAGTTCGAGATAAGTGTTCCTGGGTCAGCCCCCAGAGCGCATATGATTGATCTTTCACATTGTCAGAATCTCGTGAAAGAACATATCGATTAGATAAGGGATCGAGTGAAATATCCGCATAATGTCCGGTTGCTATCCATTGCGCTCCAAGCATGTCCGCTTTGCGAATCATTTCTCCCCATTTAATGGTGCGATTACATTTCACACATGGATTCGGAGTATTTCCTGCGAGATAATCTTCTACGAAATAGTCGATGACTTCTTCTTTGAATCGTTCGGACCAATCAACCACATAATGAGGGATTCCCCGTGCATTGCACACTTTTCTTGCATCATTGATGCCGTCAAGAGAACAACAGGAAGAATCATTGCCTACATTTCCGCCAACATCTTCATATCTGTAAGTCTTGATCGTTATGCCGATTACTTCATATCCCTGCTCATGCAAAAGACATGCAGCCACAGAGGAATCAACTCCTCCGGACATCCCGACCAATACTCTTTTTGGATTTCTTTTCATTGTTATGTGTATCGTTTAGGCCAGACTTGACGATTCATGGGAAATGATAGTCTACCGTTTGGAAACTTTCAACTGCTGAGTTTTAGACCGACAATTCCGACAAGAACGAGAAAAGCCGAGAATAATCGCCATAAGCCTGCAGAATCATCGTAAAAGATTATGCCAATGGTCATTGTTCCAATGGCTCCAATACCGGTCCAAACCATGTATGCAGTGCCAATCGGGATGGTTTTCTGTGCCAACCACAGAAATGAAAGACTCAATCCCATCGATAGTGTGGCAAGAATCATGCCCCATAGCTTTAGAGAAGGGTTTTGCGTGAGTTTCATTCCGATCGGCCAACCCATTTCACAAAGCCCGGCCAAGCAGAGAAATATCCAATCCAATTGATTATCCTTACTGACTATGATATATCACAAATTTAACCAAATGAATCTTCAAGGAATGGGGCAATCCACGCGGTATATCAAGAAACATCTTTTTTAAGCGGCAATATCCTGAGAATAGGCAGTATTACCGTATTTTTCCCATAAGTAAAAGCCGAATGTTGGGGATCATAATAATTTTCGGGGAAAAATTCCTGTATTTCTTTCACTCTATTATTCGTAGTTTTAGGGTGTAAATTCTTGATAAACATAGAATATTGCATGAACTATATACATGATTTCCACATCCCTGTCATGGGATTGTCTTTCTCGGTTGACACACCTTTAAAGGTCGCACATTTTGGCATTTCTTCCGTTGTTTCCATCATGGAGGAAGATTTGTTGGAAATGATGAGGGAGCATCATTCCAAAAAGAATGGCTTGCACTTTGAACCGGTTGACAAAAAAGAGTTTGACTCCAGATCCAAGAGAATCACCGCCTATTGCAACTTGCTTGATCAATTGGTGAATAGCAATATTGAGAAGATGCGCAATCAGGAATTTGCTTTCGGTTCAGACATCGTCAAGTATTTTGAATTGTTACCCGAGAGATCTCCCGTTAAAGCAAAATATAGGGAGATGTTGCTGTGTACTGATCAGAACAAGCGCACAGAACTCGAGTCAGAGTTGAGAAAGGCGATAGTTCCGGGATATATTGATGTGAATATAATGTCCAAAGTGGACAATCTGGGTGCAACCAAAACCGGAGAGCCACTACCCGTTGAACAATCCGATGCATTGTCCGCTTTGCGTGGATATGCCCAAAGCGTACTCAATTCTTCAATTGTCTTTTCTGCCGGATATAATCCTCGGCTGTATAATTATATTTCTGCCTTTGAAGACTTTTATCCGAATGAATGTGGAATGCTCAAGAAGCGTGTGATCCTCAAAGTGAGTGATTATCGCAGTGCTGTGGTGCAAGGGAAAATTCTTGCCAAGAAAGGCATCTGGGTTTCAGAGTTTCGCATTGAATCCGGCTTGAATTGTGGCGGACATGCCTTTGCAACAGATGGTTTGCTTTGCGGTCCAATCCTTCAATCTTTCAAGGAAAACAGACATTCCATGCGCGAGGAATTGTATGCGCTATGCAATGCCTCACTTGAAAGCGCGGGTAGAACGACATTCCCTGATCTACCGATGCAAAGAATCACCTATCAAGGTGGAATTGGTACTGCGCATGAACAGCAATTTTTGATGGACTTTTATGAATTGGACGGAACCGGTTGGGGAAGCCCATTTCTTTTGGTTCCTGAAGCGACGAATGTTGATGATCTCACACTCAATGCCTTGGCAACAGCGGAACCCGATGACTATTATTTGAGTGGAGCTTCACCACTAGGGATTCCATTCAATCATTTCAGAAAAAGTGGTTCGCAAAAATTGCGTGATGATAGAGTTGCCGCGGGTAAGCCCGGTAATCCATGCGTCAAGAAATTGCTCATTTCCAATACGGAATATACACAAGAGCCGATTTGCACTTCTTCAATCAAGTATCAGAGATTGAAACTTGATGAATTGAAAAAAGCGGGATTACCTGAAGAAGAATACAAAAAGAAGTTTTCTGCCATTGTTGAGAAAGACTGCTTGTGCACAGGATTGGGCACCACTGCTCTTCTCAAGAATGACATTGTGAACAAACAACATAAACCGGAAGGTGTAATTATTTGTCCGGGTCCAAACTTGGCGTACTTTTCAGGGACATTCTCATTGGCTCAAATGATAGATCACATCTATGGAAGAACCAATGTGAGAAATTCAGTCGAAAGAGCATCGCTTTTTGTCAATGAGCTTGTATTGTATGTGAAATACCTTCACAAAGAGATTGACAGAAATGCATTGACACTCAATCAAAATACATTCAGAACATTGAATGCCTTCAAGACAAATCTCTTGGCCGGCATTGAGTACTATAAAGGAATCAATGTAGATTTCTTGAAGAATTGTACATATGAATGTCCGGACATGATTGAATTACTCGAGCGCTATGCCAAAGAAATTGAAGCAATCGAAATTCCTTCACTTGTGATTGCTTCTTGATTAGTGCTTGACAATCAAGTGTGATGTATTTCCTTTTGGGGTTGAGATAATCACATTATAGACACCGACGGGGAATAGAGAGACATTGATCGGGTCTTGATTGTATTGCACATGCATTTCTCTACCGCTCATATCATGAACTATGATTTTATTCAGATCATTTCTTGGGGAAGTGAATCGAATCATATCATGATGCATGATAACGGGCTCATTCTCCACATGTATCGACTCTTCCACCGAGGTGGCTCTGCAAGCCACATCCATAGTCAATTTCCAAAGATCGCTCATGTAAAAATTAGGGACATAACCCAAGGAATCAGGTGCTTGTCCCATGCGAATCATCACGAGATCATGTTCTTTGGAGAAAGATACGAATTGACCGTTTTTTCCAATGCCTGAAATCACATCCTCCGGTGCATCCTTCGCAAGATTCCCATTGAAAAAGAATTGAAACCCGGGAAGCATATATCCTCCCTGACCATTGAGCCACCACAAATATCCATATGAAGGATTCAATACTTGAGAGCGTGAAATCATGGCAGAGTAATAATCACGGTCCTTGATGATTGTGTCTTTGTTCCATATTCCATTGTTCAGCATCATTAATCCGAATCGAGCCATTGCTCTCGGAGTGCTGATATAGACATTGTTGAAACCAAGTTTTATCCATGAACCGGTCATGCCAATTTTGGTCTTGATTGAGGTTGTGGTATATGCATTCAATGTCTGGCCTGTTGCTTTTGTTATGACTTCTTCGAGCATGGTATAGGGTGCATTATGATAAGACCAGCGTGTTCCTGCATCCGCCAAATAGGTGAGGCATGTGTCATCCGTGCAATCCAGATCAATACCCTCATCATTCAAACCGGTTGTCATCGTGAGTTGATTCTTGATGGTGATGAGATCTTCTTTTTCCTTGGGCATTGATGTCCAGCCCACTCCAAGATATTTCGAGGATTTGTCATCAATCGAAAGAGATTTTTCTTCTTGTGCTTTTCCTATCAATACAGATGTGAGCGTTTTCCCGGCAGATGCCCAATACCATGCGCTATCTTTGGTGAATGACCCGAAATATTTTTCAAGAACAATTTTTCCTTTATACAAAAGGAGATATCCTTTGG
>JBJTFZ010000077.1:0-4901 GCA_046093685.1 bacterium | reverse complement strand
TCACATTTTACTCGGGTTTCGCATATGAAGAAATCAAAATAAATACCGACTTTACTTTTTATCTCTAAATACAGCATTAGTGTATTGGGGTCTTTGATACCCGGGATACATTGGTGGTCTTGGTTCATCAGAATCAAGTGGTAATAAACCCAATTGTCTTTGCAATTCTTTTGGGAGATAAAAAGTAAAGTCGGTATTTATTTTTATTTCTTCATATGCGAAACCCGAGTAAAATGTGAACCCTTTCCATTTTGTGGAAGCTTGCACATTTGCACCCATGATTGTTGTATTGGCCGACAACTGTGAATTGGTTGCACCCACTGAATTTTCAATATTACTTCCTTGATACACAAATTGAGCGGCAATGTTTACCGGAGCATTTTTCCAGTATTGATCAATGCTGTGTTTTATGCCAATCCCCCAGAAAGAAAATTTTCCCACAACCGTATCATATTTGATTGGTGGAATATACCTTAGCAACACCTCTGTTCCTAGAAATGATCCAATCTCAACTTGAGGGACACCGGCAACAACGGTATTGACATTTGCTCCACGAGCGAGTGTGAGATAATTTGGCAAGCCATTTATCGTGGACATGATACTTTGCTTCAATTGAGGTGTGAGAGCATTGTACACTGTACTCAACAATGGATCCCCACCATTTACCTGTTGCGAGAGATAATCTTTTCCGATGACAAACTTTTCATCCCTATTTCCATAAACCGTCGCGGCTGTGTCAGGAAATGAAAAACCACTCGTGGGATCACTCAACCCTTTACCAAAAAGATATTTCATGATTACCACAACAAGTCCGGTTGTGTCTATGATTTGCGTTTGGGATGGATTCAAGATGTTCAATCTCACCAGATCGGTATCACTTGCAACCCTTTTGAAAAACACATCGCTGTTGATCACGGGAGCAAAAGGTGTATATGTTTTCTGATCATCTCTGACGAATCCAATCATTGATCCAATGCCAACTCGAAAATAAAAACCTGTGTCGGGAATTTCCGCTGATCGGAAAAATCGTGAATTCGCTGTTGCATTCAATGTTTGTGTTAAAGGCTGCATAAATGGGTCTGCATTTGGACCAAGCAATTCCACCGACACTCTTCGAGTGACTTCAATATTGATATCATTTTGCTGTGGCTGAGCATATACTTGCATGCTCATCAAACAGAGAAGGGCAACAAACCATTTCATATATCTTCGGATCCGGATGCTAATTCATAGCTGAGTTCAATCGCACCATCGAGTGCGGTTCCCTTTGGTTCGATCACTGAAAAGTTACCACCTTTTTTGATTCTGCTCATCAATTCTTTTGAAACCATTGTATTGTTTTCAAGGAGTCCGCCAAGAAAAGAAACAGTTTTGGGATCACCCGGGATGGCATTGGCCACGGCCACAATATTTTCATAGAGTCTTTCAGCTGCTTCTTTGACAATGGTCAAACAAGCTTTATCACCTTTTTCCGCCTCTTCCAATACCATTGGTGTAAGATGATGATACTCAAAAACTTTATCCATGAATGCTGAGACGATGGATCTGGGATATTTCAAATTTATTTGAGGATATCGGTCAGCGAGTGAATCAAGAAGCGATGTCTTTATTCCTCTTCCATCAATCGCTTTCACACAAGCGGATAACCCTTTTTTTCCAATCCATGCACCACTGCCTTCATCATCTATTTCTATTCCCCATCCACCGGAGCGAATCAATTCACCCTTTGCATTTTTCCCAAGTGTAATTGTACCGGTTCCCGCAATGATCATGATACCTGGTTCTGTTCCAAAAGCACCTCGCAATGCAATTTCGGCATCGCTTGTGGCTATCATGTCTTGAAGATTAAAACCAGAGTCTTTGGCTATTACTTTCAATAGATGGGCAAATCGTTGTCTTTCCTCTTCCAGCCAAATACCTGCAACGCCAACCACAACGGCATCAATTTCAGACCGTTCTATACCCGCATCTTGGGTAAGATCCGTAATGAGTTGAACAACTCGTTCACATGCTTCTGTGAAGCCTACCACACCCACGCGTGTTGAGCCGATCACTCGTTGAACTTGTTGATCACCATAAACCAGGCGTCCTCTTGTTTTGGAACCGCCACCATCAATGCCAATGACTGTATATTCAGATTTCACAGTAAAGCCGGAAAGCATGGAACAAATTGTTTCCGACGAGAGACATCATCGTTTCAGATCGATGACCAAGAGGGATATATCGGTCGGTGAAACACCCGGAATGCGAGAAGCTTGTCCTATCGACAGAGGTTTTATTTTCTTGAGTTTCTCTCTACTTTCTTTCGACAAAGATTGCAAAGAATCATAATCATAAGACTGAGGAATGATTTTGTGCTCAAGTTCTTTGAACTTCTCGATATCGGCAAGATGTCTTGCGATATATCCTTCATATTTGATGTCTATGTCGGCTTGCCTTAATATGCTATCAAATGCCGTGCCTTTCCATGCATCAAGATGAGAAGTTTTTTCACGAATCAAAGAAAGAGTCATTGCCGGTCTCTTACACATGGTTGTCAAAAGCTCGGATTCCTTTACCTGAGATTCATCGACTTCTGAATAAAGCATATTCGCTTCATCTTTTGATACTTTGATTCCTTTGATGGAATTTTCGAGTTCTTTTCTGAGTGAAATTGTATGAAGAACCCTTTTTGCGCTCCCATCATGAAGTCCATACACCTTGGTTTTTTCATACAAGCGTTCAAATGCATTGTCTTGCCTCAATAGCAAGCGGTATTCTGCCAAAGAGGTAAAAATTCGATAGGGTTCATCCGAACTCTTGTTCACAAGATCATCAATCATAACACCGATATATGCATCTGACCTTTCCAATATCAATTCCGGAAGATTTTTGATGCGAGCAGCGGCATTTATTCCTGCAATCAAACCTTGTGAAGCTGCCTCTTCATACCCCGAAGTTCCATTGATTTGACCGGCAGTGTAAAGTCCGCTAAGTCTTTTACTTTCAAGGGTATACATCATTTGATATGGATAAAAAAAGTCATATTCAACCGCATATCCATACTTTTCGATTCGCATGTTTTCAAGTCCGGGAATTGTGCGAAGAGCTTGTTCCTGAATATCCTTTGGAAGTGATGTAGAAAAGCCATTCACATAGAGAGTATTCCCTTTCAATGATTCAGGCTCCAACATGATTTGATGAGAATCTCGTTCATTGAACCTGTAAATTTTGTCTTCAATGGATGGACAATATCGTGGACCTTGACCGGTGATCAAACCTGTGAACATGGGTGAATCTGCAAATCCTTGTTCCAATATTGTATGCGTCTCCTTTGTTGTGGCTGTTGCATAACAGACAATACTGTTTTGAACTTTTGAACTTTTATGGGAGAACGGAATGGGATATTCATCTCCGGGTTCTATGCGTACTTTGGGATACTCTATACTATCTGCAAAGATTCTTGGTGGGGTACCGGTTTTAAGTCTTCCTATATCGAAACCATGTTCCAACAGTGATTCAGACAAACCATAAGCTGCCTTTTCATTTACTCTTCCACCAATTGTTCTTTCCCTTCCTGTAAACATTGCAGCATTCAGGAAAGTCCCTCCACATAAGATCAATGCTTTGCATAGAATGGTTTCCCCATTGAATATGATTCCCTGTATCTCATTTCCTGATACCACAATCTTTTCAATGGTTCCTTCCAGAATAGAGAGATTTGGAGTGTTTTTCAAATACCATTGGGCTTGATAAGGATATAAGTACTTGTCATTTTGAGATCTTGGAGACCAAATTGCCGGACCTTTAGAGGTATTCAACATCTTAAACTGTAAACCACTTCTATCAGCGATGAGGGGCATAATCCCGCCAATTGCGTCAATTTCTTTGACCAAATGACCTTTTGCTGATCCACCAATTGATGGATTGCAAGAAAGAACGCCTATTGTGGAAGCATTCATGGTTATTAGTGCAGTTCTACATCCCATCAAAGCAGCAGCTCTTGATGCTTCGATGCCGGCATGTCCGCCACCAATCACTATGATATCAAAAGTATCCATCAATGTTTCACGTGAAACGATAAAAAACACACAAAGTCATGAATCATCGGTAAAGTTTGTATTGATGTTTCACGTGAAACATCAATATAGGAGAAAAGACACCAAAAAACACATAAGTCTCTATTTATCAATTACTTATGAAACTTTTTACAACAAAATCCAAATACGCTCATATATTGCTTACAATGCATGAAAAGCAAGATGCGAATACCAAATGTCGGAATTTTGAATTTCTTTCACTCAGAAGCCCGAAAGGTCGCTTATTTTTGATTTGTTCTAGTAACAATAAATTTTTCAGTGGTATTTCGAATATGAATTAGGGCTGAATGTTAATCATAGCAAAAATAGGTGTTCTTCAGCCAATGTGGTTGGCAGGACATCAAGAATTCTGATATGAAGCAGGGGAAAATCGATCTATCTTGATTTTCATAATTATTCTCCAACCATTTTCTAACAAACCCGAATAAGGCTGATTTGTGTATTTAATGAGTAATGATTTCCATCTATCGAAATACTAGATTGAGGCAACTTTGTATTAAGTGTATTTTATTCTTTTAGGAGTGATTATGAAAAAAATTGTACTCTTTGCGGTATCCACCATTATACTCACACTTTGTTTCACGAGTAGTTCTGCTTTCATATCGAACATAGGAAAGTTTGTTATCATGTTGGACCTTATGCAGTATGACAATGGAGAGAATCCAACCACAAATGTGGGTTTTTTTCTAAGTGGAATTGGTGCCGGTCGCTATGAATGTATAACCATGACAGGGGTGGCAGAAGAATTATCGAATGATATGTATAAATCACATGGTGTTCCCAAAAAAGCTGATGCAGCATGTCATTCATTCTGGGCAGGCA
>JBJTFZ010000076.1:0-2096 GCA_046093685.1 bacterium | reverse complement strand
TCCTTTTCATCATTCAATAGCGCTTTGAACATTGTGTAAGACAATCTTGGTTGTCTTGCAAGATCGGTCATGCCACTTGTACTCACATGTTGATCTTCGGGATCGGTTATCGTGATTGCCCGCGCAGTGATGAAATCATTGAAACTCCAAACGATGATGCCTCCAACGGCCGATTGTTGTATTGTTCGATATCCATCTCTGATATATTGCGCCTGTGATTCAACGGACAATGGATCTGAAAATCCATTGAGATTATTCGGCTGTACAGGCTTCCCGAGATGAATGATGAGAGGTAAGCCACCTGCCAATTTCTTCAATCTCAGGATCTCTTTCCTTTGAATCTCACCCGGTTCCCAACGAGTGGAGGATCTACCAATGATAAAATCCGTGAATTGTGGATCAATTGATTTGGATCCGAATCGTATGGATTTGTAGAGTAACTTCCCACTTGTGGATCTCATCAAGGACCCAGTTTTTTTGAGATATGCCTTGGTCATTTTGGAACTTTCTTGCAAACCATCGGAAAGTCCATATCCAAGAATTGATGGTTGCCTATCATAATAGCTTGCCATACGGCTCGCAATATTTGTAATGCGAACCAAAAAATCATCCTCTTCCAATAATCCCGAAGGATAATCATAGACGGGTAAATCCGAGAGAATGAAAATCCCATTTACATTGCATTGGTGCACAAAATATGGATGAGGGTTTCCTGATCTGATTCTGACGGCATTCACTCCCAGAGTTTTGAGAGATAGTATATCTCTTTGTATCTGCTTGGCAGTCATTGTTTGTCCAAGACCTTGAACATGCTCATAATAATCAACGGCTTTCAGGGTAAACGGCTGATTGTTCAATACAAGCATTGGTGTTCCATTGATGATTGTACTTTTGGCTCTGTATAAACCAATTGGTATTGTATAATCATCAACCACATTGCCATTATGTAGGATGCGGATGCTTAGCTCATAGAGATTTGGTATGGAGGGAGACCACAGGGATGGATTCGAAATGCGTAGATCAAGATTGGTATTGATTGTTCTATCTCTATCGATCGAAAGAGATTTTTCAATACCACTCGCAATAATATCCCCGGTTCCATATCTTCTGAGCGTTGCATCTACAGTGAATGAAATCTTCTGCAATGATAGTGCCCCATACATGTCCTCACCACCCAAACGCTCAATTGCGCCGGAACGAATGCTCAACATGGCAGAGAGCTGACATGCAGAGAGATTATCATTGAACAATGTTTTTACCTGAACATCTTCCAGGGAAATATGCTGAGTTCCGATCAACAAGATTTCTCGGATGACTCCTGAATATGATCTTTGTGCAAAAATATGTCTGGAGGCATGAGCTGGTGGGGGAGTGATTTGCATTTCAATGCGATTCACTCCGGGGGTCAGTTTCGATTCAGGCAATCTGATGGAAAATGGAGACATCCCAGCAAAATATCTTCCGACATATTTGTCATTGACATATAACTCGATGTCTTCATTTGTCCCCAAAGAGTATAGTGACCAATTATAGGAGGAAAGTAATTGTTTGTCAATCTTTACAGAACGGCGGAAACGAACCTTACCGGCTTTCGTTTCAGACATAGGCAATGACACTTGCTCCCATGATGAACCATCATCCTCACTTTTTTCCCAAATCCCCGCCAAACTTCGCACAATGCGGGTTTGTGATGGCATGAACATCCTCAATTGTTCATTGGAAAAACGAATATATGTCTCCTGAGCATTACTTATGAGGAATTGACCACTGATTCCGGTAATGATGACAAAAAGGAAGACTGTTCGAAGCCGAGCCAAGATATTCATTGTATGTCGTAAATAATTGCATTGTCGAAGGTTAGAATAAGCAAATTACAATCTTTTTGCCGTTTTTCCACAATTGCAATCACCGCACTCTTTTGTTTTTACAATGGTAGAATCAGAATAAAATTCCCTTATTGATGCTACCACATAAGCTAGTTGTTCACGAGTCAATTCAGGAAAAATCGGTAAAGCCAAAACATCCTTGGCCGCACAATCAGAAACAGGAAATTGCTGCTTGGCTGAGGGAAGATGTTGAAAACAAGGTTGATCATG
>JBJTFZ010000075.1:0-3656 GCA_046093685.1 bacterium | reverse complement strand
AAGCATAGTAATATGTTGAGCAGAGCGGTACTAATAGTCCAAACGGCTTGCCTGCACTGTTCTTTTCCATTAAGCAAAAGGGAAAAGAGGTCATAGAGATATGACAGCAGTGTCACAAGCACCCTTTAGAGGTTCGCTTTTTTCCCTGCTTTGCAATACAAGCAGAGAAAACAACTCATGGAGAATCACTCTCCAAGTCACATGCGCCTCTTTATGACTCGGTGTGTTGAAAAAACATACGAATACACATAGACTCTTATGATCCACGACAACGGTCGTGGTAACAAACAATGTTCATGCTCGGTGACGCTATCGCAGGGGTCACACCTCTTCCCATTCCGAACAGAGAAGTTAAGCCCTGTTGAGCCGATGGTACTGCATGCGTAGGTGTGTGGGAGAGTAGGTAGTTGCCGGGTCATATTCTTCCAAAAAGCCGCAATCATGACGATTGGGGCTTTTTGCATTTATTGCCAACCACTTGCATAACTTTTTTTGCAAATTCACATTCTTTCTTTCTATTTTGCACTCGTTATTATGGTCATGTTCACCACATGATACCCCAAAATTGGGCTCATACTGACCTTCATCGACTTTAGTCAATGGTGAGTTATGGCTTCCTCTAAAAATCTGCAACCCTTCTACAAGAATTGGTTCTTCTGGGTTATGGTTGCAGTTGCAGTTGGTTACTTTGCTACAAGAAATTCAAATAAGCCCGCCCCAACTATTGATTATATGACTGCCCTAAAAGAGAAGGCATATGCCAAACTCGATAGTGGTATCGTGAGCGATAAATTACTCAATGCCGAAACTACCGATGATGATAAAGAAGAGTTGTTTGTTCGCATTCCACTTGACCGTTTGAAACCCGGAACCGTACTTGATTTCGGAAGTAAAGACGACACCAATCATCGGATCACCGTCACACTCCTCTCCGAACAATCAGCTGAGGTCACCGTACATGATGCAGTCGCATCAAAAGGCGATTCAACAAATCTTCAATCAAAAATCGAAACAGGCACATATTCAATTTCAATATTTGAAGGATCGCAAATTCTTACCGATAATGTTGATAATCCCCTCATGCAAAAACCTGCATTGATTTTGGAAAATCTGTCCTATGGTGCAGATAAAGGTCACCCACTTCTCAGTAAAAAATACTGCATAGGAAAATCAAAAAACATCAATGGTTTGGAAGCCCCGGTACTAAGAATTTATCCATGGTTGGACCCTGTCAACTTTCCCAAAAGCGGACAAGAATTTTCATTCGACAAACATCAAATCTTGTTTGGTCTTAGCATGAAAAGATAATGTAGATATTATCGAAGGGCCGATAAAATCGGCATTCTTGCGGCTTTCAATGCAGGAAGAAACCCTCCAACGAATCCCATGGTCAATGCAAAAATCATTGAACCGGAAACAACGGAACTCGTCATTGAAAAACTAAATGACAATTCGGTGAAAGATCCGAAATTCAGTGTTGAAATGGAGAAAAATTGTAATAATGATGCAAGACCCACTCCAAGAATCCCACCCAATAATGCCGTAAGAATTGATTCAATCAAAAATGCAATCAATATTGATGTTCTTCCAAAACCCAAAGCACGAAGGGTTCCAATTTCAGTTGTACGATTCGCGACTGCGGCATACATCGTGATCATCGCACCAATCATTGCACCAACACTAAAGATAATCGTGATGGTGATACCCAAAATCTGAATGAATGTTCGCATCGCTTCTGATTGCTTTTCGAAATATCTACGCTCATTCTCCGGCTCATATTGATTCAAGCGTTTATCACTCGCAAACATCATTTTCATTGATTCAATATCTGCTTCATTTGTCTTGCGAAAAGTCAGTGTTGAAAATGCATCTCGATTGAATGCCTGTTGCAATTGACGCACATCACACCACAATTCAGATTCAAATCCAGATTTTTCAGCCTCCATCTCTCCAACAATCGTCCACTCATCACCACCAAACTTTATCTTGTCTCCAATGTCAATATTGTCAAATGTTTTTACCAAAGCAGTTCCAACAATTAATTCCCTTGCTCCAAAGGAAAACATTCTGCCCTTGATGATCGTGATTTTATTTCGGATATTCATTGCCGTTTCTGATACACCGCGAACTGCCAAATTGCTGATACCACCATCTTTTTTGGGAGCATTGATCACAGTGACACCATCTGAAGTCATTAAGGCATTCCCTTTCTCGTCCTTCTGCACGAATTGCAATGTCGAAATCAAATCAGCTGTCTCTCTATCTACAATGCTCGTAATTTCTCCCGATGAGGATTTACGAACAATCACAACATTGTCTTCGGATCCCGTGGTTGCAAGTGTTTTTCGAATTCCGTCGGCCATCATCAATACCGCAGCAAATACGAAAACCACAAGCGCTATACCACCAATGGTTATTCCTGCGGTGAGTTTTCTCGCTACAAAATTCTTGACGATATAATAGAATGGAATGTTCATGATCATCCTGAGAATCGAAGTCCGTCAACAATACGCATCGTAAGTGCACGATACAATGGTATGATCGCGGCAATCACTCCTACAATCAAAGCAGAAGATCCGGCCAAGACATATGTTGATGATTCAATGATAAAAACGGGAAACCAACCCCGAGGTAAGAATGACTCAAATCCTTGCACGATAGGAATCAACAATGCTATGCCAATACCTGCTCCAAGAAAAGAAATCGTTAATGCCTCTCCGGCTATGAATGCAAAGAGATGTCCGCCGGTGAAACCAAGCGATTTGAGCACTGCATATTCACGAGTGCGTTCTCTTGAGGTCATGATCATGGTATTGCACAAAACAAGCAGAATAATCCCGATGATGAGATATGACATGATATTGATGGCACCAATGATTGCTCCCGATGAAGAAACAAATCCCTGTTGGAATTGACCTTCCGTTTCAGTTTTGGTTTCAGCGGGTGAATTCTTGAATAGTTCATCAATCTTCTGTGAAATAACAGCCGACTTTGAAGGATCATTGATTTTCACAACATAATAACCAACCTGATCTGCTCTCGATGCATCGTCCTGTTTCATTCGCTCATTCAAATATTCCCAATGAAAAAACATTTGAGTGGCATCATCTGTCTTAGAACGCGGAGTGTAAATTCCTCTCACTGTGAATTGCCATGAACCCGGATAAATGTCTCCCTCCATGTTCATGATGTCTCCAATCTTCAAACCATATCGTTTCGCTGTTTCAATGCCGACCATACAAGCATTGCGCTCTGCTTTGAATGCAGATATTTCAGAAGGAGTAAGTTTATACTCGGGATACAAAGAGAAAATTGTTTCGGGATCACAAGCCTGTCGAGCAAAAAATTGATCTTTGTCAATATAGGTTCCACCAAACCAATTCAACCATGATACCGTGGTAACCCCGGGTATGCTCGCTATCTTTTCTTTATAGGCATATGGCAATGGGAAGATAAAAGACACCGCTTGCCGAACAACCAAACGATTGGGTGATGATGCCGCTACACCTGAATTCCATGCCGTCACAACTGTTCTCAACATACCGAATGCAATAACGGCAACGGATATGCCCACAATCGTCAACAAAACGCGCAATGTATGACGAAATGAATTTTTTAAGACGAGTTTGGTCATGCTCATGACTGTACCTGCGGAA
>JBJTFZ010000074.1:0-3024 GCA_046093685.1 bacterium | reverse complement strand
GGAATAATGGTGATCTAACTTTTTCAAAAGTCACCAATGAATGGGGTATGGAATTGCCATATAATACATGCTCTTCATCATATGCAGATTTTGACAATGACGGCGACCTTGATTTGATTCTGAATACAATTGACTCAACAGCGGTCTTGTATGAAAATACAATGATGAATTCCGGAAAGCAGAATTACCTCAAAGTAAGCTGTATAGGTAACACTAAAAACACCCAAGGTATTGGAGCAAGGGTGCAGATCAAGATAGGGAATCAAACTCAGATCTTTGAACTTGCATCAACAAGAGGTTTTGCAACAGGCGTGGCATCATTGGCTCATTTTGGTTTGGGTACATCCACCATGGTTGATGAATTGATTGTCACATGGCCGGGGGGAAAGCAACAGAAATTGACAAAGGTCAAATCCAATCAACACTTAAAAGTGTATCAGGCAAATGCTGCAGATGTTTCAATAGCTTCAAAAGTCAGTCAAACTCTATTGAAAGAACTAACACAATCAGATACGGGTGCAGTGAAATATCTCCATAAAGAAAATGTATATGATGATTTTTACAATGAGAGATTATTACCTAATCAACTTTCAATCAATGGCCCTGCGCTTGCTTCGGGTGATGTGAATGGAGATGGGCTGCACGATGTGATAATCGGAGGTGCTCAGGGTTTTCCGCTTACAATATTCCATCAACAATCACCCGGTACTTTCACAAAGGAGGAAGTTCAGGAAGTATTTCATGCGGATTCTCTTTTTGAGGATCAAGGCATTCTCCTTTTTGATGCAGAGCTTGATGGTGACTTGGATATCTATGTTGCAAGTGGTGGCAATGAAATGGCAGTTGAAAAACCATCACTTTTGCAAGATAGACTCTACATCAACAATGGAAAAGGAGAGTTTACTCGCAGGTTTCTTCCGGATATGCCCTATGCCAAATCTTGTGTGATCGGAAATGATTTCGATAAGGATGGTGATATTGATCTATTCGTTGGTGGCAGAAGTGTTCCCGGCTCATACTCAAAAGAACCAAGAAGTTATATTCTGTTGAACACGAATGGCCATTTCACGGATGTCACAACATATCTGGCAAATCCACTATTGCAACCGGGCAGAGTAAAATCGGCATTGTGGTCAGATTACGATAATGATGGAGACAAAGATCTTTTTGTTGTTGGAGAATGGATGAAAATACTTCTCTTGCAAAATAGCGAAGGAGTGTTTTTGGATAAATCAGCAGAATTTGGATTGGATACCACCACAGGCATGTGGAACAGTATCAATGCAGGTGACATTGATAATGATGGGGACATGGATTATGTGATAGGAAATGTTGGAATCAACAGAAGATATGATGAGCCTACGAATCAATATCCCTTTGAATTATTCTCTGCTGATTTTGATGACAATGGAAGTGTTGACTATCTCCAAAGTTATTATGAAAATGGAATTCGCTATCCTTCGAGAATTGCAGGTAGTCTAATAAATCAAATTCCAACAATCTGGAAGTCTTATTTGAATATAGAGGACCTTGCAAAGGTGAGCATTGAGAAATTCATAGGAGGAGACTCTGTTTTAAATAAAGCACATAAACTACGAGCATCAATGGGGAAAAGCATCATTTTGATAAACAATGGAAAGGCACCATTTACCATAAAAAGTCTGCCGGTGATTTCACAAGCATCTCCGATATATGGCAGTCAAATAATTGACATCAACTTTGATGGCAATCTTGATATCATGCATGCCGGAAATTTCTATGGACCGGACAGAGATTCCTGGAGATATGATGCCGGGATTGGCGAAGTTCTTTTGGGCGACGGAAAAGGGGGTTTTTCCCCAACACCCGTAACACAAAGTGGCTTCTTTGTTCCGGGTGAAGCGCGATCCATGATTTCCTTACCACTGAAGGACAAGAATGAACTTCATATAGTAGTAGGTTCTTGCAAAGATTCAATGAGAACATTTGCTGTGGGAGTTCCATCTCATGCATCCTTGTTACAATTGGATGATAAAGAAATCATTACTCATGCACTCATCCAACTTAAGTCAGGAAATAGAAGAATGGTAGAGTTTTACAATGGGTTCGGTTATTATTCGCAAGAACCCAAATTCCTGATAATGGATCAAAACGCTGTCTCTGCAACTTTATACAACAAAGAAATGATTATCAAAACAGTAAAAAAGTCATCCCCATGAAACTAAGCGTTGGTTTATTTGCGTTCGCACTGATACTTCAATCCTGCGCCACAATCACCGGCCCCAAGAAAATAGCAAGTGAATGGTGTGATTGCATGAAAGATTCCGGTGAAATCAAAACCGATCAATCAAAAAAAATCTGCGATTCCATCGCTGAAGTTAGCCTAGATCTGATACTAAGAGAGAAAATGAGACAAGCTCAGGAAAAGCAGTTTCCATTGGATTCAGTCAGAGAGTTTTTACATTCCACTCACATGGAATATCATAATCTCATAGAAAATTGTAAAAAAAACGAGTGAATTAGAACATGTATGATCTTATTTATGGCGTTTTTTGTTAAAATTCTTTCATATTCAATTGTATTACTTAAATATTTACGATTTCCTGCTTTTTTTTTTCATAACCTAGTGTATATTTGCACCTACATGTCGCTTCGGCTCCTATAGAGCCTTATCGATATTTCTTTCTGTGTTGAGATTTAAGATGTTCCCGCAAACCATGCGGGCAGATCTCCGTAGCTCGCCGTAGCTCGTAGAAAAGATTCATTATAAATTATATTTCTAATCAAATGAGGTTTCTTATGCGAAATTTTTTGCGCCTCTGTTTATCCACTGTAGTATTGATGGTCTCGGGTTTGTTGTCAACAAACCAGACTTTGAATGCTCAGTATTGCTACCCTTCCTACTCTGAATATGGGTGGGGATGTAATCAAACTTATGGAGCGTATTTTACAGCAGTGACCATTGGTACTGTAACAAATAGCTCCGGTTGTTCAGGTTTCATCAGTTATGGTTCCGCTCCAGGCTTCAGAATGTTTGCCGGACTT
>JBJTFZ010000073.1:0-2031 GCA_046093685.1 bacterium | reverse complement strand
GTCAAAGTATTTGGTACAAGTTAAATCAAAAGAATTCGATTGCAGAGCATTCAAAACATTTGCAAATAGTCTTCTTGTTTTGTCTGCTAAAGAAATCGGTGGTTTGAGTGGAAAAGAATTTTTGGACAAGTTTCAATTCACCCAGCCTGTTGGCTCAGGAGAATATATTGTTCTTGCAAATGATGTTGTGAAACAACAAAGCTATACCATAACCCGCAGAGATGATTATTGGGGAAAAGACATTCCGGTCAACAAGTACTCAGGAAACTTTGATCAAATCACTTTTGAAGTCATTAAAGATAATCCCACACTTGAATATGAAAAATTCAAGAAGGGTGAGGTTGATAAGTTCTGGTTTACTGGAAATACAACAGACAAATGGCTTGGCGATACCACTTATGATGCAATTCTAAACAATTGGGTCAAGAGAGACAGAGTGTTTACTGATGGCCCTGTCGGCACATCCGGATTATTCTTGAACATGAGAAAACCTCCATTTGATGATATAAGAGTTCGTTTGGCATTCTATCATCTATTTGATAGAGAATCCATTATTTCCAAACTTCTCTTCAATGAATATGAGAGAATTCATTCTTTCTATGCCAATACGAAATATGAGAATAAAGCCAATCCAAAAATTGGATATGACCCGGCGAAAGCTGCCGCATTATTGACTGAAGCTGGATATGCAACAAAGAATAAAGATGGTATTCTTGTAAAAAATGGTAGACCATTTAAATTGGAATTAGGAATCCCAAAACCATTGGAGAAATTTCTTACTCCATATCAGCAAACACTTCGTCAAGCTGGAATTGACTTACAAATAAAGTTTCAGGATGGAAATGCCATCACTAAGAATATAGCCGAACGTAATTTCAACATTACTTGGGCAAATTATGGTGGATTGGATGATCCATATCCTAAAACAAGTATTGCATCTGAATTGGCTGATAAAAATGATAATAACAATATCACCGGTTTCAAAGATGCTTATGCAGATGAGTTAATAAAGCAATATGATGTGCAATGCGATCCTAAGTCAAAGGTATCCATCATACAAAAAATCGATAGCATTGAAGCAGCTATGATGCATTGTTTGCTTGCATGGACTCCACGAGGTATCCGTATAGCATATTGGGATAAATTTGGTGTTCCTGAATGGGTTCTTGCAAAGAATTCATCTCTAGGAATGCATGATTTAGCAATCATGACAGGTTGGTGGTATGATGAAGAGAAAGCAAAAGCTCTCGATGAAGCCAAAAAGGCAAAGAAGAAATTGACAGGTAACTCATCTATCAGAGAAGTGAGTTATTGGAAAAATCTTAAAAAGTAAGTCTACATAACTGAATAATATCAAACAGGAAGTTTCATGCTTCAGTATTTCATTCGAAGGCTTCTCTTTGCCATTCCAACATTTTTTGGATGCACAATCATTGTCTTTTTCATTGTGAATCTGGCTCCCGGTGGACCTTATGAACAACAAGTTCAAGCTCTGAAAGCGGGTTCCGGTTTTGGAATTGGTTCAGAAAGTACTGCCGCATCAAAAGATGGAGCCGCCACCATTCCGCCCACAGCACTTGCGGAATTAAAAAGATATTATGGATTTGATAAACCTGTTTATGTGAGATATTTGATTTGGTTAGGACTATGGCCGCGGGAAACTGATAGTTACAATGTAGTTCTTGGTGAAGCCCGAAATGTCGGAGAAGGCAAACATGTGATTGTCAATAAGCAATCAAATGGATCATACTCTATTATTGATCGCGAGACCAAAGACTCTGTTACGGATATATGGACTGCTGAAAATTCGGTTTTGGATTCAACAGGAATACGACAACTCCGTGTGTACAAAACAGAGTATGCAGGAATACTTACCGGTCATTTTGGTAATTCATATGAATATAGAGAACCGGTTATTGATCTCATTGCTGCAAGAATTCCGATTTCTTTGCAATTCGGGGTGATTGGCTTAGTTCTTAGTTATGTCATTTGTGTATACCTTGGAATTCAAAAAGCACTCCGACATGGTTC
>JBJTFZ010000072.1:0-5155 GCA_046093685.1 bacterium | reverse complement strand
ACCTCCTGCAGTCATTACGCGACTTCTTCAAGGAGAAAAGAAAGTTCTCGACAAGTTCATGGGCGTATGTGTGCTTTTTCTCGACATCGCGAGTTTCACGGAAATATCCGAAGGATTGGAACCTGAGGAATTACTCGACTTGATGGATTCGATTTTCACGGAGTTTGATGAGATA
The DNA here is from genome assembly GCA_046093685.1 of bacterium. Lineage (GTDB taxonomy): Bacteria > Bacteroidota > Ignavibacteria > Kapaibacteriales > UBA961 > UBA961. The sequence continues at coordinate 4,980 of JBJTFZ010000072.1, read as the reverse complement.
TCCAATCGATATGGATTGGAAAAAATCAAAACCATCGGTGATGCCTATATGGCCGTTTGTGGGGCACATGTCAAAGTTGAACATCATGCTTTGAAAACGATTTATGCTGCCCTGGAAATGATGAAACTTCACAGAGAAATAACCATATCAGGTGAAAAGAAAAAAATGCGATTCAGAGTGGGATTGCACTGTGGCAATGTTGTGGGAGGAATCATTGGGGAAAATAAATATTCTTATGACCTTTGGGGTGATGCGGTCAATACAGCCAGCAGGATGGAAACATATTCAGAACCCGGGCATGTGCATGCCAGCACGGAATTCATAGAAATTGTGAAAAAACAATCCGAATCCATCACAGAACATCCTATTCCATTTTTGATTGTGAAAAGAGAACCAATTCATGTGAAGGGAAAAGGCATCATGCAAACCTATTTCATCGAACCGGGATGAGCAATCGTTTCGATCGTCACGCTCCCATCACTTTCCAAACGATAAACAATCCTCCACTCTTTTATTGACAATTCATACCAATTATCGCGAACATGTTTGATTCTGCGATAAGGATGTGGCATTGGAGAATCACGAAGTAATTGTTGTGCATGAGTGATGATTTCTGCTATTTCTTTGTCTTGAATGCATTGCTGAATTTCATCGGATACATGAACCTTCGTTTCATGAATTTCCAAATCATCAATCCAGCCTGCTTTTGCATCAATCCTTGCATCTGCATAAGGGATATATGGCTTGATGTCATAAATAGGAGTTCCATCCAATAAATCAGTCCCTGATATGCTGATATTCAACCCGGAAATCTTTGTGAGTATTACCACAGACATACCGATCGGATTCGGACGATAGGGAGACCTCGTTGCAAATACACCTCTTTTTTTTTCGCCTCTTGGTGGCAATACCATCGGCTTCCATCCCTTTGCCAAATGGAATCCATACACTATCCAGAGATGAGAAAATCCTTCCAAATCAATTACCGCTTGTTCGAAATCATGTCCCTTTTCTAACTTGATGACCCCATCAAGACCGAGTTCAGGGTCGGGTTGTCTGGGAGCTCTATGCTTATCGGTTGTTGAACCATGGAAATACCCGATTGGCTTTAGCAGCATATCATTATCTTGCATGTTCATTCAATAAATAGCCGAAAAATTCGTTTGAGCACCCGGTTTCTAATGTTATCCAGAGGTTAACCATGCCAATTTATGAATATCAATGCCGTAAATGCGGAAAAAACTTCGAAGTCTTACAGTCCATATCTTCTGATCCATTGACCAATTGTCCTGTTGAATACTGTGATCAGGAAGAGAAATCCACCGGTGAAGTCTACAGAAAAATAAGTGGTGGATCAGGACTTGTATTCAATGGTTCAGGTTTTTATCTCACCGATTATGTCAAAAAGGGAGATTCCTCGGAATCCTAACTTTTCTTAATTGCCGGTAAAACGACATATGGCTTTAGGTTATATGTCGTTTTTTTTTCCACTGCCCATCAGAATACATGCCCCAAACAGTAATTTTGCAGGGTCATTCAGATTTGATTCAACATTCAGGTGTTATGTCATGAATTGTAAGCGGATATTGCTCAATACCATGGTTTTGCTCGGGTTCATACTTGTGTTTGCTGGCTGTGGAGGTGGTGAACAACAGACCGGTGGTGCATTGCAAGAAATCAAGGGAGGCAAATTCAAAGGTGGTATCTATCGGGCCAATGAAATGGCTGAATTGCGTTCACTTGATCCCGTCGGGGTGAATGATGCAACATCACATCATATTGCTGATCAAATCTATGAAACACTCTTGACCTATGATGGTGACTTAAGGCTTCAGCCGGAATTGGCAGAATCCTGGGAAGTCTCACCGGATGGAATGTCCTACACCTATCGCTTGAGAAAAGGCGTGAAATTTCACGATGATCCTTGCTTCAAGAATGGAAAGGGAAGAGAATTGACAGCTCAAGATGTGGTGTATTCATTCACAAGAATTTGTGATGCAAGAACCAGAACGCTGGGAGCAGAATATTTCAAGGAGAAAGTTCGTGGTGCAAAAGAATATTATGATGCATCAATCGAAGCGCAAGCAAACAATGCAACCATGAAGGTTGCTAGTATTCCGGGTTTTGTTGCCGTCGACAAGCATACATTCCGCATTGGTCTCGTAAAGCCATTCGCTCCATTTGAGTTTTATGTTACGCTGGGCGTTACACTCATTCACCCCAAAGAAGCCGTTGAGCATTATGGCAAGGATTTCTTTCAACATCCGGTTGGTACCGGTCCATTCAAATTCGTTTCTTGGTCACCAGAAAGAGAATGCGTTCTTACGCGTAATGCACATTATTGGGGGAAAGACAAGGACGGCAATCAGCTTCCATATCTCGACGGCATAACATTCAGTTTCATGAAGGACATCACCAATCAATTTGTTGCATGCAAGAATGGAAATCTGGAAGAGAGTTATCGTATCCCAAGTGAATTCTTTGAAGATGTTGTGGATCAAAACAAAAAAGTAAAACCCGAATATGCCAATTATTCCGTTCTGAATATTCCTGCTCTTTCGACGCAATATTATGGTATGCTGTATACAGGGAAGGTATTCAGCAATATCAATCTCCGCAAAGCATTGAACATGGGAATTGACAGATCTCAGATACGAAAATTCGTTCTCAAATCGCAATCTGCCGGACCCGGCATACATGGTCTTGTGCCTCCGACTATGGTAGATTATAATGGCACTCAAATCAAGGGATATGATACGGATCTTGAGCAAGCTCGTACTCTTCTTGCTCAGGCTGGATATCCGGGAGGCAAAGGACTTGAAATCACTTTGCAACTCAATAATGGCGGAGGACGAAATCTCCAATTGGCGGAAGCAATTCAATCTCAATTAAAGAAAAATCTTGGCATAGAGGTGAAATTGAAACAGGTGGAATTCGCCAGACATCTCGATGAAGTGGATGCGGGTAAAGTTGAATTTTTTCGCCTTGGCTGGATTGCCGATTATCCTGACCCTGAATCATTCCTCAATCTGCTTTATGGGAAATTGGTACCCACGAATGCAAATCAGCCTAGTCCGATCAATCATACCAGATATAAGAACCCTGCATTTGATGTAATATTCGAACAAGCGCTTTCAGAAACAGACAGACTAAAGCGCATGGAATTATATCGCAAAGCAGAACAGATTGCAATCAATGATGCACCCATGATGGTACTGCAGTATGATGAAGATTGGCGTCTGCTACAGGATTATGTGGAAGGATATGTGACCAATGCAATGGACAAGCGCATGTATAAATTCATTTGGTTCAATCCTGCAAAGATGCAATGATGATTGATGGTCAATTGATTGAAATTCATGCGGAACCAATCCCCAAATCCATTCTCAATATTCAAAGAAGAGCATTGAGTCCGGAAGAGTTTTTGTCATTTTCTTCTGTGCAATTATTCCGCATCATATATCATCATCAAGGTTTACGCATTGCAGGATTTCTTGCGATACCACCTGCACAGCCAAATGCCACAACATATCCTGCTCTGATATTCAATCGCGGAGGGACCGGCCAGAAAGGTGCATTGACACCTGAATCAGCATCCATGTATGCCGTCACATATGCAAGTTGGGGATATGTTGTTGCCGCAAGCAATTATCGTGGCTGCGGTGGAAGCGAAGGAAAAGAAGAATGGGGTGGGAATGATGTTCTTGATGCAGCGGCTTTGCTACCGCTCCTTAAATCACTCCCTTATGTCGATCATGATCGCATAGGGTTGATTGGTGGGAGCAGAGGAGGCATGATGGCACTTATGATGCTTCGCACAATGCATGATTTTCGTGCTGCAGTAACAATCGGTGCCCCAACCACATTTGATTCTATCCCAAAAGATTCCTATATCTACAAAACATTCGCTCAGTTTCAGGATGGAAGTACAGCTCGTTCAGATGAAGAATTGAAACGCTCATCTGAGTACTTTTGTCAGGAACTTTGCAAGACGACTCCCTTGCTTGTTTTGCATGGAACCGGTGATAAAAGAGTGGATCCGATGCACTCATACAGGCTAGGTATGGCTCTTCAAAAAGCCCGCCATCCGTATAAGCTCATCATGTATGAAAATGCCGATCATATCCTTGCAGGCAGACGCTTGGAAAGCAATCTGGACATACGATCATGGGTAGATGCATATGTCCTTAAAAAACAAGCACTTCCGAAAGTTGGTCCGCATGGTGCATAAGGCAATTTTCAGTGAAAAACATTCATGAAAATTACGTATTTTTGCATATCAATTTTTAATGATTGAATCTATCGTACCGCATTGCAGCGCGGAAACGATTTTCTTCACAACTACTACCAAGTACAATGGCAGAATCACAAGACGAACAGAATCTAAAAAGCAAAGGAAAACAATACTCAGAAGATAGCATCAAGGTGCTCGAAGGGCTTGAAGCTGTTCGAATGAGACCGGCGATGTATATCGTGGATATCGGAGATCGTGGATTACACCACTTGATTCAGGAAGTGGTTGATAATTCAATCGATGAAGCACTTGCAGGATTTTGCAAGAAGATCATCGTAACTCTACATAGTGATGGATCTTGTTCCGTTCAGGATGATGGACGTGGTATCCCGACCGGACCCCATCCCGTCAAGAAAATTTCCACATTGGAAGTTGTGCTCTGCACCTTACATGCTGGTGGGAAATTCGATAAAGGAAGCTATAAAGTATCCGGTGGTTTGCATGGCGTTGGTGTTTCCTGCGTGAATGCACTTTCCACCAAACTTGAAGCCACCATCAAGAGAGATGGAAAGATTTATCGCCAAGAATATTCGAGAGGAAATCCGGTAGGCAGTGTTGAAGAAATCGGCAAAGCGAAAGAAACGGGTACAATGATTCGCTTCTATCCGGATGACACCATCTTCAAAACCGTTGAATTTCGTGCTTCACGCGTTGCAGAACGCTTGCGTGAATTGGCATTCTTGAAT
>JBJTFZ010000071.1:0-2006 GCA_046093685.1 bacterium | reverse complement strand
TTTACCTTTGGGTGTATACTCAATTATCACACATATAGCAATTTGTTGATTTATCCCTATGCAGCATTGAGCAAGGAAACTGAAGATTCTTCAACATTCCGTGGTTTTGCGGCAGATGCCACACGATTCAATGCCTATTCTGCAGGTCGCGATCTTGAGACGGTTGGATATACAACACGAGGAAATTCGGATTACTGGGCATATCATGAGCTGAAAGCCCTGGCTTTCACACCTGAAGTAGGTGCAATAACCGATGGATTCTGGCCTTCTCCAACACGAATATTGCCACATGCTCGAGAAAATCTTCACATGAATTATCAAGCATTGTGGAGTTCAGGTTCTAATCTATGTATTCGATATGCAGATCTGAATATTGATTCACTTCCTTCTGATGCTCGGTCAATCGGTGTACTTACAATCGATGTCCAAAATATTGGAAGACTTGATTTGAAAGAATCATCTTTCATTTCCGTGAAATCACTTCGAAATGACATTAGAATGATTGATACGATGATGCAGTATGCAGTGATCGCTTCCGGTGAGCGCATACGCAATGCATTTCAATTTGAAGTGTTGAAAAATTATCGGAATGGTGATCCCGCTAGATTTCTCGTAACCAGAATTCAACATGGAGTGTCGAGAATCGATACCGTTACCCTCGCATTATATGCACCAACTGTGTATGAACTTTTTGTGAAGCAAGAAGATACCTCATCATTTCAGCTAAATGGTTGGAAATCTCGTTCCTCAGCAAATGGTATTTCCATTCTCGAAGATAGTCCCGGATTGATGTATGCGCCAAATACAGAAAATTATGCTGTGTATGATCGAGATATTGATCTCTCCACATACAGAGCCGCATACCTTCAATTGGAGACACAGTGGAATATTGAACCCATGTCTGATTTCGGTGTGATTCAAGTCAGTACGGACAAAGGATCAAGCTGGTCTTATTTGCGTACTTCACGAATGGTGAAAGGAAGTGGACTTTCAGGTGGAAAACAGCCTGAATCCGGTTTCGGTTTTCAAGGGAATATGCCGGAATGGGAATATCAAAAGGTAGACTTGGCACCCTATCTCAAGTCGAACATGCGATTTCGTTTTGGAATGCTTTCCGACGAAGGCGCAGAGTTCAATGGCTTTGCGATTCGGAATGTGCGTGTTCTAGCCTTTGCCGATTCATTTAATTCCGTGGATGAATCAGAGCACAGAATTAGTCAAGCGAGGATATTTCCACTCCCCGGTGATGGAGATATCTCATATTTGACACTTGCAAGGAATGCTCAGGGTTCTCCAATTGAGGTATCAGTTCGCGTGTATGATGACATGGGAAAACAAGTGCTGCCGATTATGTATCAAACAGTATATGAGAAGGAAATGATCATACCTATTTCAACTGGTTTATTGCCTTCCGGGATCTATCATCTTGCCATACATGATCCTTTTGGTATTGTGCAATCTCTTTCGCTTCCAATTATTCGATGAAAGTTAATCGACATATTTTTCAATTTTGGCTATCAAGGGTGATTGGCTCAATATTGTTCATAATAGCAGGCTTCGGTTTGCAAATCACATTCCCTGCACTCAAAGATATGCCGATTGCTTTGCTTGTAATTCTGTCCGGTATGCTATTACTCGAATATCTTCGGGGTGGATCGTATCACACACTTGGAATACCGTTTGATACTACTACATTTCTTGATATTCTATATGGTATCATCTATGGAATTGTTCCTATTGCCTTATTTCTACTTATTCTTGGTGCAATATCCAAAATTGAGATATCACTTGGTTCATTTGATTCAGCAGGTGGCATATTCAGCATCGTTATTGTTGCAAGCCTCGAAGAATTGATGTTCCGAGGAGTCTTGTTTCAAGCATGCGTAGATAGATTTTCTTTCATACCCGTTGCATTTGTGTTCTCAATGTTGTTCTCATTGGCACATCTTACAAATCCATCTTTTGATGAAGTATCCATGCTGAATACATTTCTTGCAGGTTTGTTG
>JBJTFZ010000070.1:0-8567 GCA_046093685.1 bacterium | reverse complement strand
TCTCACTCCCGATGGCAAAGCGATTGATCAAACCGGCTATACACCTGATACAGAGAAGTTTCAGAACTTCTTGAAAAAGGCCCTTCAATGATGAGAAATCCACTTTCGGATCCATTGCCCGGTGATATATTCATCGCACCGAATGGACATGTCTATGAAATTCAGGAACGCTTTGTTTCCGTGGATGAATCAGGAAAGGAAACGCCAAGTCTGCAAGCAAAGCGCATAAAAGAAAAAGGTGAAATTGAAATCATGCGTACTTCAGTATCCGTTCTTTGCGCGAAAATGCGCGGAAGCACGATTTCTCAACAGTCGAAAGAAAATGATATTTCCTGGAAGATGGTGAAGAGGGTACAAGGGTAGTTTTTGGGGTTAATTCCTACTTCCGAATCACAGTAAACTTATGCATCTGTTGTTTGCCTTCGATGTCAATCGAATAGAGATAGACTCCGCTTTGAATGGATGTTCCATCTGAAAGTATTCCGTCCCACATGATTCCACCAGCGCCATTATTCTCTTTGAGTGTGGCGATGATTTCTCCACTTACTCTTCTGATGACCAGTGTCGTATTATTTGGCACACCCGCAAATGTGAGCATCGAAGATTCTTGTGTTTTCCATGGTTGCGGATAACAGAACAAATCTTCCCAATAGGGTGAAATAATAAATGTGGCTGTGGAACCTATGGGATGCAATTGTTCACCAAGGATTGATGTGATACCCTTTGCGCCGATATAATATTCTCTCCCTATTGATCGAAGGGGTTTATTCGGATCTATCATAAGATTCACTGTGCGCTGATCAATGCTGTCTATCCATGCTATATCACCCACAGGTTCCAACACATACGAATTCATATCCATGGCTTGCTTCATGTTCACAGGTTCGGAATATGTGATCATCAATGAAAATGGTGTTGTTCGTAGCGAGCTAATGATGAATGTCTTTTGAATGGAAAGCGAACTATCGGTCATGAATGAAATGCTGTCCGCAAGAGTCGGCGAATCATAGGCATCACTTATTTCTCCGCAATGCAATTTGTACATCGTATTGGGTTTCAAAGCTTCAGAAAATGTCAATATGATGGAAGAATCTCCTGCCGGAATCGCGGTATGAATGATTGGCTCATTTCCTGAAAAATGGAATGCTTTGGGAGCAGGATAGATGCTTGATAGTGGACCCGTATAACGAATCTTTAATGCATTTCCATTATTCAGAACCGTGAGATCTTTTGGCATTCTTCCCGGAGCAAATCGATCATGCGTGAAGGCATAAGCGGGAATCGAAAGATCAGATCTATTTCCATCCTTAATGCCAATCACATAAAATTCATACAGAGTGCGATTGTTGAGTGATGAAATCTCAATACTGTTTGAGTCCGTGAAAGCAAGTGAGCGAATAGTATCATTCACGAATGTTGGATTCTCCACAGCCAGAATCTCATAAGAATCCGCATTGCCCGACCAAGTGAGTCTTGCCTTATTTGCGCCAAGCGAAATCGCGGTGAGTCCACGCGGAATATCACTGCCATCATTCGACTGCATTTCAAAAAAACGATTCGCATTGCCATCACCGAAACCGAATTCATTTCTACCATTGCCATCAATATCACCAATCACCGCACTATTTGAAAAACATTGAGGATAATGAAAACGATTGATGAGTCTATTATTCTCAAAGCCAAAAACATAGGCATTCGGGAATGCACACAGAATGATTTCCTCGCCGGGCTTCTCATCTAGATTGCCCATGCTGATGCCATTGCGATATTCGAGTCCGACGCGCGCGCCAAAGAGTATTTCTCTGTGAATGGCTTGTAATGTGTCTTGCGCGACTTTATGTACCGTCAGCGACCACAAAGGCGCATCATATTCTCTTTGCTCATTCAATTCCGGAGTGCGATATCTTCCGACGATGACTTCAGATATTCCATCACCGTCAAGATCTCCAGCGCGCGTGAATTCAGTTGCTCCCGATTCATCGGACTCGATGATATGTCGCAAAGTGAAATTCGCATTCTCATATTCATAATAGATCACATCGCCATCGGTATCACCAAATATGATATCGGGATTTGTGTCGCCATCAATATTCGTGATTGAAATCGCGGGAGGTCGCATGCTATTCGGAGAACCGGAAGGACCTCGCCTTGAGGTATTTGGCATGATGCCGAGTATCTTGAATGCAGTGTCCGCATATGTAAGCACCACGCAATTCGTATCACTGAAACCGAAAATCTCTGAGATACCATCGCCCGTGATATCTGCAAGACCCGCACTCCAAAACTCTTTGATGCCGGGAATAAGCGTTTCCTTGAGTAATACTTTGCCAAATGCAGAAAGCGCATTGCCTTTGAATGCTTTGCCGAACAGTCGCATTTCGCCGAGCGAATGCGCGAGCACTTCGGATTCAGCATCGCCATTTACATCCGCAACGCCTTTCACGATCCATGATTCAGCAATGGAGTCTGTGATTTGAAATGTATTTCCCGTGAAGGAGAATATGCGAGTATTGCCAAAATTACCCGTTGTATAATCGGTGCCTATGATGGCTGCATTACCAAAATTATCTTTTATGGATTTCTCATAGAGATATGTCATTGGCATGGCATAAGGCTTTCTTCCTGCTGAAAATGGATTACCCGTCTCGCTTGGCGCATTGCCTTGAAGCGTGGCAAGAAGTGTATCACTCGCATGTAAAAATCCCGCATGAATCTTAGCCGAAAATGCATCTCCATGCAAATAGGGAAGAAGATAATGATGTTTGAAACTCACTTTATCATCATCACTAAGAAAGAGCGTATCATTCTCATGAACTATGCGAATAGAAGCTCTGCATGGGTGTGAAAATTCAGTGCTGATCATCGAAACCATGCGATCATCACGCCATACGGAATCAATGCGAGAAGAAATCAATCGAAGAGATGAATCCGGTGAGATCAGCATGATTTCACTGCGATATTCAATAGTTGATTGATCATTCTGAAAGATTGTCAATCGCAATACAAGATTCTTATGCAAGTAAGAATCACTGATGCGCAAAACTCCAAGCGTATCATTCAAGATTCGATCTTGCTTGAATTGTTGAATTGGAGTCCATGCATTCGGTACATCGCCAATACCAATTTCCAATGACCAAGATGAAAATAGCGGAATCATCGTGGAGCCAATGATTGCAAGTTCTTTTTGATTCTTCACATTGATGATTGCATCGCGTTTTGGAGAAGTAATGCTCGCTTCATAGCGACCCTTTTTGTTAAGAGCATTTACTGGATTAATAATTCCTGCACCATATTCGAAATCCCAACCGATTTCACCCAAATCCTTTGCTGATGAAAGTAGCATTCCTGTGATATCATCATTGCTCAAAGCAGGATTGACACTCAGTAGTAAAGCAGCTGTACCTGCAACAATGGGCGCGGAAGCCGATGTACCTTGAAATGAGCGATAGCCACCGCGTCTAGCTGTTGTCATGATGCCCGTTCCCGGTGCTACCATGCCCAGTCTCGAGCCATATGAAGAAAAAGGTGCGCGAGAATTGAATTGATTTGTTGCGCCGACAGCGATCACATGTTCATATCCGGCAGGATAACGCTTCCCGGTTTTGCCATCATTGCCTGCAGAGGCAATCAAGACACAATTCAGTGAATGCGCAACATCAATTGCGGCTTTTGTCATGGGTGAATAGACTGCATCTCCAAAGCTCATGCAGATAACGCGGGCTCCTGCAAGTGCAGAATAGACAATTGCAAGAGCGACATCATCTTCCTCTGCATTACCCGTTGCATCGAATGCGCGGACGGTCATGAGTTTGCAATTCGGTGCGATGCCTGCCATACCGATGGAATTATTTGCCTGTGCTCCGATGATACCTGCTACGCTCGTTCCATGGCCTTGCTCATCGATCACGATAGGGTCAGGAAAGCGATCATCTCCGATATTCGTGAATGATTGATTCACGAAATCATAGCCGGTTATATCATCTGCCCAGCCATTGCCATCTTCATCTATGCCATTGATATCGCCGGCAATACCATCGCGAATTTCACTCGATGGCCATGCATCAAAGCGATTATTCTGATTGAGGTCTTCTTCAGCTCTGATAAAGATATTTTTTTTGAGATCGGGATGATCGATATCGCAACCGGTGTCAATCACAGACACCACCACATTATCACCCTTTGCAATATTCCAGGCCTGAGTAATCTTCAAGTCCTGCAAAGCCCATTGTTTTGACCACAATGAATCATTAGGAGCTTGTTCATCCAAAGTAAAAGTCCTGATCGGGCCATGTATGGTTAGTCCATCGATGCGTAAAGAAAGGATATCAATGTCTTCTTCGGCGGAAATGATGAGAAACTCATCCAATCTCTCGAGGGCGATTTTTGATGAGCTGGACAATGTTTGTTCACTTTTTCCGGAATATCTTCCCGATATCCCCTCGAATGGAAAACGAATACTCAGAGCTTTATTCTGCAAGAGAGGAAGAATTTGGGCTTTTGCATCTTTTTGAATAGAAGCAACGAATTCATTTCCCGAGGCATATTGCATGGAAAAAGATCCCGAAAAAATGCCAAGAATCAGCATTATCCCGAGTTTGCGAAGCATTATCATTTGATGAACTCGATTATTCATTAAAAAGGAAAGAGAATACCGAAAAAATCTTTGTCAAAAGCCCATCCAAGCCGTAAATTAGCAATAATAGACAACACTATTTTGTTTTCCACTTCATAGCAAGGAGCTATATGCGCACATCGTGGAATATGACTTCGCTGATTCTTGGAGTATTTGCCGTGGCTTTCATGCTCACAAATACAGGTTGCACTCCGAAAATCTCCGATGAACAATTGCTCAAACTTCGTGAGCTCAAGGAGCAAGCTGCAAAACTTGAGTCGGACATCAAGAAGAAAGAATCTGAAAAGTCGGCACTTGAAAAAGAAGTTGCAGCTCGTCAAGCAGAGGTCAAGCAGTCTCAGCAGAACAAAGAATTCATTCAACAAAAGCTTCAATCTTGGCCGAATTCATGGCCTGACTATGTCCCTCCTTCGAATGAAGGTGTTATCGAAACAACACCTCCACCTCCGGTGAAAAAGAAGAAAGGCAAAAAATAACTCATCCATGAATTCTGAATTTGGAGACTGAAATGAAATATATGTATTCAATACTCATGATGGTCGTGATGGCTTTTGCGACCCCCCTCTTTGCTCAGGACGCTCCACCGGATTGCAATGCAACCGAAGCGCAAATGAAGGCAAAGAAATATACCAAAGACCAAGGTGACATGTGCATCAAAGAATGGGAACAAAAAGTGAAAGATCTGCAAGACAGATTGAATGCACTCAATTCCTCCATAGGTTCTTTGAATCAAACATTGACGCAAGAGAATGCGGCATTGCAAGCAAACAATGATGAGATTGCGTCATTGCTTGGTGCAACACAAAGACAGATTGAAGAGTTTGGACAAAGACTCGGTGTTCTCGAAGGAAAAGTTCGTTCCATGAAAGGCATGAATGATGCACAATTGGCCGAGAAATACGAAGAAATCAGAACACTTGAAAATGATTTGAATAGAATGCGTGGTGAGAAAATCGCATTGTATCCATCATATTTCAATCGCATCACTGAACTTGCTCGCGAGATTCGTTCTTTGTATCGTACAAAGCCAACGAAAGATTATGTGGTTGGAACTTGGGCGGATGATCGCGACTGTTTGTGGAATATCGCAGGCAAAGCTGAAATCTACAATGATGCTTTGTTATGGCCAAAAGTATGGCAGGCAAATACAGAAATCATCCGCAATCCGGATGTGATTTTCCCCGGTCAGCGTTTGACGCTTCCTGCCGCAGCACCCAAAACATCCGATGAGATGAAGGCTGAGCGTGCATATTGGAAGAAAAAGCGTGCCGCTGCTCAGCGAGCTGCAACACAGAAAGCTACCGAGACTCCTGCCGTACAAAATTCAGGAACGCTCAAATAATGGTTAATGGTGGTTTTTGCCAACCAACATTTTTCATTCGATGAATGATTGTGCCCCTCGCGAATACTCGTGAGGGGTATTTTTTTTACGAATCATAGCAATGCATGGATAGCATAGAAAAAAAACTCAGAATAAATGAAACGGATCTTTCTGCCCTTTTGGGATACAATGACATGTATCTCACAATGCTTGAATCACGATTTCAATCAAGCATCACGGTCAGAGGCGATTCTGTCATCATTCGGGGGGAGCCATCAGAAGTCAAGGTCATTGAAAAAACATTCCATGAATTGCAGTATATTCTGGGGAGAAAGGGAGTGCTTACTTCTGATGATGTAAGCTCCGTCCTGCAATTTGCTGATACAACAATGCCTCAAGTTCACAATGCATCTTCCGACATCTCACTTAATACAGTGGTTCTAGCCGGTAAGCGTGAATCCATCAAGCCGAGAAATCATCATCAAGCCGAAATGGTTTCAAAAGTTTTGGCAAATGATCTCGTGTTTGCGGTTGGTCCTGCCGGAACGGGTAAAACATATCTTGCCGTTGCACTCGCTCTTGCCGCTTTGAAAAACAATGAAGTGACACGCATCGTGCTTTCACGCCCTGCTGTTGAAGCAGGTGAATCACTCGGATTTTTGCCGGGTGATTTGTCTGAAAAGGTCGATCCCTATTTAAGACCACTTCTTGATGCGATAACAGACATGGTGTCTGCTGAAAAATTCAAGAGCATGAGTGAAAAACGCATCATAGAAATCGTTCCACTGGCATATATGCGTGGAAGAACCCTGAATAATTCTTTCATCATTTTGGATGAAGCACAAAATGCCACTCGCACGCAGATGAAAATGTTTTTGACGCGTCTCGGACGGAATTCAAAATGCATCGTGACGGGTGATATCACACAGATTGATCTTCCATATAAAAAAGACTCAGGGCTTGTGGATGTTGAGAGAATTCTTCAATCAATACCCGGGATTGAGTTTGTGTATTTCGATAAAGCTGATGTTGTCAGACATAGACTTGTTGCGGACATCATACATGCCTATGACATGAGTGATCAAGCCGGGCAAGGTAAACTTGAAACAAGTCAAGACTAAAGAAACTGTGAATTTAGGATCTCATGCCTCCGAAATATCGTCTCACTATGATGCCATTGCTCATAAGTGGGATGAGGAATTGAAAGATTCTTCTTATGGAACGGAAGCTCTGATGCATGCAATCAACATGTGCGGAATGGAGCGCATAAGAAGAAATGCACTTGATATTGGATGTGGTTCGGGAGGGAGAATGATTCGACTTTTGGAGTCGCATGCATTTCAGGTGACAGGTCTTGATTGCTCAGAAAAAATGCTCGCAATAGCGCATGAGCAACATCCTGCGGGGATGTGGGTTCATGCCGATATCACAGAGTGGAATACAAGCGAGCGTTTTGATCTTGTTCTTGCTTGGGACAGCATCTTCCATGTGTCTTTGGAAAAACAGGAAGCAGTCCTGATTAAGATGATCTCTTTACTCAAAAACAATGGTATTCTTTTGTATACGATCGGGGATGAAATTGGGGAGCATGTTTCAGAATGGCATGATAGGTCATTCTATTACAGTTCACTTGGAATAGAACAGAATATCAAAATTCTACTTGATCATGATTGCAGATTACGACATCTTGAATTAGATCAATATCCCTTGAAGCATTGTACATTGATTGCCAAAAAAGAGCAATGAATCAATACACAATGTCTTTGGCAACTTGTTGGGAGACCTCTGTTCCGGCGAGCATTGAGAGCAATGTCAAAGCAAAGTCTATGCTGCAACCTGCTCCTTGACAAGTAATAACGGATTCATTCACTACAATCCTTTCATCGACATATTCATATCGGGGTTCCAAAAGATGTCTTACCCCGGGATGAGAAGTCATTGCCGTGCCTTGTGGCAATAAATCATATGCGGCAAAAACACTTGGGCTTGCGCACATTGCACCGATAAAGGAATTGCGCTTCATGTGTGGGCGAAGTAGTCTTTCTATATGGGGGTGATTGCAGAATGTATCTGCGGCTCTTGATCCACCAGGAAGAACGATTGCTAGATACTCTTCATCATCCGCGATATGTTCAAATGTGACATCAGGAAGAAATTTCATTCCTCGTGAAGCGGTGATGATTTCACTTTCACCTGCTACTATCACATTTAATCCACCCCTGCGGAGTATGTCACATACCGTCACGGCCTCCATTTCTTCAATGCCGGATGCTATGAGTACCAATACCGTGGAATGATGTTCTACCATTGTTTCCTCTTGCTGCTTTGGAAGATATGGAAAAAGGATGTCTCAGTGGAAACATCCTTTGTATTCATCATGTATCTTGTTTATTGCGTAAAAATTAATTGATTGCGAGTTGATTCTTTGCCGTCAACAACATTCAGGGAGAAAAATTCACGACTTGGTTTTGCTCTTTGTTCAAATTCGCTTCTGAATTTTTTCAAGAATCCTTTCACAGGCCAAGCTGCTCCTTCGCCAAGAGCACAAATTGTGTTTCCTTCGATATTCGAAGCTACGCTGAATAGCAAATCAACATCATGCGTTGTGGCATC
>JBJTFZ010000069.1:0-3085 GCA_046093685.1 bacterium | reverse complement strand
CATATGTAAGCCATCCATGATCATCTTTTCCTTCATTGATGACTGCATAGAAAGCTTGTTGAACATGTTTTGTTATCGGTCCCACCTTTCCATCATTCACTTGGATGCGATCCACGGAACGAACAGGTGTGATTTCAACCGCTGTGCCGGTAAAAAAGATTTCATCAGCTGTGTATAACATTGCTCGAGGCACAGTTGTTTCTCGAACTTCATATCCAAGTTCTTTTGCAATAGTAATAGCAGTATGTCTCGTGATTCCTTCAAGTATCGATGATGACATTGGCGGAGTGTATATGACACCGTCATTCACGAAGAAAATATTTTCACCGCTACCTTCTCCTACATTTCCATTGATGTCCAAACCGATCCCTTCTGAATACCCGTTCATGATTGCTTCCATGCGAATCAATTGTGAACTGAGATAATTTCCGGATGCCTTGGAAACAGCTGGCAAAGTGTTATTGTGCAAGCGTTGCCATGATGAAACACATACATCAACTCCGTTTTCAATTGCCTCTTTACCTAGATAAACACCCCATTCCCAGCATGCTATGGATACTTCTATCGGGCAATTCAATGGATATACTCCAAGATTTTCATACCCTCGATATGCGATTGGCCTGATATAGCAAGACTCCAAACCATTCTTGCGTACAAGTTCTTTTGTGGCTTCGCACATTTCATCGATCGAATATGGCATTTCTCCTCGATACAATTTCACGGATTGTTCAAGCCTTTTCATATGCTCACGCAGTTTGAAAATGCCGGTGCCATACGGAGTTTTATAGGCACGAATGCCTTCGAACCAACCCGACCCATAATGGACAACATGAGACAAAACATGAATGGTGGCTTTGTCCCAATCAACAAATTCACCATTCATCCATATATAAGGGGTTTTAGGAAGTGCCATGTGTATCTCACTGTAAATGTTGTGTGAGCAATTCATTCACCAAACGCGGATTTGCTTTTCCGCCAGAACTTTTCATCACTTTGCTGATGAAAAATCCCATCAAATTGTTTTTGCCTGATCGATATTTTTCAATGTTTTCTTCCTCTCCTTCCAATGCGGAAAGAACTATGCGTTCCACTTCTTCTCGATCGGAAATCTGCATCAATCCTTTCTGTTCCACATATTCTTTTGGAGAAATTCCTGTGCTTACATACTGAGCAAACACCTCTTTTGCAATCTTACTGCTGATCTTTTCATCCGCAAACAAATCAACTATCTCCGCAATGGCCGGAGGTTGAATCATGCTTGCTTGTGCGATACCAATCTTTTTTTCCGACAAAATCTTCAATACTTCTGTCAGTATCCAATTGCTCACAAATTTACAGCGCTCTCTGCTTTGCTCAGACAAAAGGGAACATGTATGTTCAAAAAATAATGCAAGTTCCTTGTCTTCTGTCAATATTCCCGCATCATAACCGGGTATGCCATATTGATCCTGCAAACGCAATTTCATGGCAAGGGGCAATTCGGGCAATCGTTCGCTTTGATCAGAAATCATGTAGGCATTGATGCGAACATATCCAAGATCAGGCTCTTGAAAATATCGATAATCATGCGCCTGCTCCTTTGAACGCATCTCTTTTGTGCTTTGTGCAGAGGCATCCCATTGCATCGTCACCTGACGAACCTCTCCACCTGATTCAATCAATGCGATATGTCTCTCGATTTCAAATGCAATCGCCTTTTCAACATTTCGAAAACTATTGAGGTTCTTGATCTCAGTCTTGGTGCCAAATGTGGGACTGCCCTTCAAGCGCACGGAAACATTTGCATCGCATCGTAATGAACCTTCTTCGAGATTGCCATCGCAAATCCCCAAATATCTCACCAATTGGCGCATCGTCACCATATACCGATATGCCTCAGCAGCTGACCTCATATCCGGCTCACTGACGATTTCCAAAAGTGGCATTCCGGCCCGATTGAAGTCCACCAATGTGTCTATGTCTATGTCATGCAATGACTTACCCGCATCCTCCTCAAGATGAATACGAGTGATGCCGATATTCTTCATGTTTCCTTCATCGACTTCAATCGTTACAGCCCCTTGATAGCAGATTGGATCATTGAACTGAGTTATTTGATATCCTTTGGACAAATCAGGATAGAAATAATTTTTCCGAGCGAATGCAGAGATTGGTCGAATGGAACATTGCGTTGCAAGTCCAAGTAATACAGCCATTTCCACATGTTTACGATTCACCACGGGCAATGTTCCCGGGTGCCCCAAACAAATGGGGCATACAGTCGCATTCGGGATATCGCTATACCCCGCCTTGCAGGAACAGAATGCCTTTGTATCTGTCAACAATTGTGCATGCAATTCCAACCCGATGACCGGCTCATATTTTGCGAGTATTTCAGGTGATATGTCAGGCATGCGGAAAATTGGCAAAGAAATGGTGAAATGAAATGTGCGCGTCAGAGAAAAGACGCATGGAAATTTCCGCAAAATTAGTTTTTTTTACGCATATTTGCGCCCTCACTGCGCAATCTTGTCTATTTACCACTAACAAAATAAAAGTAGAAGCCCTATGTTTTGGACACCTGAACTTGCATATACGCTCGAAGATGCACCATGGCCCGCAACCAAAGACGAATTGATCGACTATGCCGAAAGAACCGGGGCACCATCCCAAGTATTGGAAAATCTCTATGAACTGGATGACAATGATGAATTGTATGAGGGCATAGAAGATCTTTGGCCGGAGTTTGAGAACAATAATGATACATTGTTCTTTGATGATGAGGATGAAGACAGTTATTATGACTGATATTCTCATTCATCAATTCATTCGAATCACATTTCATGGGTGATATGCAGAGAACGCTATGCAGAAGATTTTTTCAACAATACGATTCATTCTTTTCTTCTGCTGTCTTTCTGCACTCTGTCAAACATTGTCAAAAGGCGCGGAAACGCGCCGTTTTGCTTTAAAGACCATTCGTCTGTACGGGAATTCCCATCTCTCCTCTCAGCAAGTTCTCAATGCTTTGAATATCACATTGCCAACCGAATTGGAATTGAATCACAATTTGGATTGGAATGATGTGTTCACGCCTGAATTATAC
>JBJTFZ010000068.1:0-6288 GCA_046093685.1 bacterium | reverse complement strand
TAATATGCATCATATTTGAATGAATGTGCAGAGAGATCCATGTCATGCAATGATGTAAGATACATGCCGATGAGCACGGTATCGGGTTTGGCTTGAATGATGGGATTCATGCATGATGCAAACAACAGGATGCAAAGGGAGAGTATGATTCGCATGGTTATCTTTCAACATATTGACGAAGTGATGCAAGTATACGAGGAAATCATGAAGTCATAACTTCAAGTTATCCCCAATCTATCATCTTTTGATGATGAGTTGTTGTTCCACTGAATTCAATCCTGAATTCAAATGCAATGCATATACCCCATCATAGAGCAATGCGCAATCAATGTGGGCTATGGTGCTTCCTTGTTCAAGGGTGGTTTCAGCAACCAAGATACCTTTCAGATCATATAATGAGATAGATATTGGATTGCGAATCATGTCCTGAGATTGAATGATCAAAATATCATTCGAACCGAAAAAGATGGAAAATGCATTTTCATCCAATTCTTGAACCGAACTAGCCGATGTGTATGTCTCAACGGGCTCAGAAACAGTGGTCACCTTTGTTGCCACGATTGAACCATAAAAGGTTGGTCCGATGGCATACGGATATGCGGAATTCCATTGTTCATCCACCGTACAAAAATAGGCATAGGTTCCATTTGGATATTCGGGTGTTATGCAAAAGCGACCATTGTGAATATCCATATACTCATCCTCACCGGGATGAGAAACGAATTCATAGTCTTCATTGAAATAACCCAATGGAAATGTTGTATTAACGGGCGGGCCATCAGTCACATCTGTTCCATCCGCATATTGCGTTCGATTTGTGATTGAGCGCAAACGATATCCCGATTGCATTCTCACGATTCCACCAGTGCCATCTGCATTCTTGAATCCATATGCACCATAGACGGGAAAACCATCATAAGCAAATCCAATCAATGGTGAATGCACTCCCGGATTGATGATGTATAAACCTTCTGCATCATATAAAGAACACACATCGTAAATAACTTTCTTATCCAATTTGAATGCAGAGGGATTTTGATGATGATGATAATTACCCATCGCGGGATGCCCTTTAGAGCAATCAAAACCAACTCTTTCTGCAACGATTGCATCGCGATTCCAAATCCCGTCTCCTTTTCCCATGATTGGTCCGCCAAGAACGCGCTGCTGCACATTACTCCAAGACACTCCATCACGAGGATCAAACAAAGCAACTCCATTGATGAACAAACCAATATTACCCATTGTGGTTTTCACAGATGTTCCTTCATTCTTGACTGCCTTCAATGGAAAACGGAAAATGCCGTTTTGAGCTTGAGCTTGTGATGGATTTCCATCTTGAAAGGGTCCCGTGGGGTATGTTGGTATTCCATTGGTGGATACATAGACATTATTCGCAGAATATCGAACCAATTGTACATTGGCTTTGATATTATTGCTGATTGGGTTTGAGTTATTTTTGATGTAATAACTCCCCACTTTTGTTGTATTCTGCAACCAAGAAGTTATGATGGGGTTGTTTTGACTCAAAGAAGAAATTGAGCATGCTATGAACAGGATGAAATACTTCATTTTGCAGCCTGAAAAGTAGAATAAGATGAGTTGAATATGAATGTCTTGTCTGTTAGCGCATGAAGAAAAGCAAGCAAGTCCGTTTCTTCGTGATTGTTTAATCGTAATGGAAATGGGATATCAGATTGCTTATCGCTATTGTCAATGTTCTGAGAATAATGCTTGATCACATCACGCAATCGCTTGAATCTTCCATCATGCATATAAGGAAATGAATAAAGCAGATTTCGTAATGTCGGTACTTTGAAATGTCTTATGTCTGAACTATCATTGGTGATTGCAAATCTTCCTTCATCATTCAATGCAGTATCTGTCGACAAACCATTATTTGCAAAAGAACCATTGGTGAACAAAGGCTCTGCATGGCATGCATTGCAATGCTGTTTGAAGAGAGTATACCCTTTTGCTTCTTGCTCTGAGAATGCTGCTATTCCCTGCATCACTGAATCATACTTTGCATTCTTTGAAATCAATGTTCGTTCAAATGCTGCTATCGCTCTAAGAAGGCGCGCAATAGTGATTGTAGTATCACCAAAAGCTTTAGAGAAATATTCTGGATATCGTTGGTGATGTTGCAGTGTTGTAATTATTCTATTCGGATCATTATCCATTTCATGTTCGCTTGTTAGCGGAACTAGTGCCTGAGCCTCCAATGAAAAACTCGCACCATCCCACATAAACTCCTTTTGCCAGGCAAGATTCACTAAACTTGGCGCATTGCGTTTCCCTATGCGATCATTGATTCCATGACTCAGGGGATGATCTGAATGTGAAAATGCATTGTACTGTGAATGACATGATGCGCAAGAGATTGAGCTGTCGCGTGAAAGCAATGGATCATGAAACAATGTTCTTCCAAGCGCAATCAATGAAGAATCTTTATGGAGATCAGGTAAAGCGGTTTTTGGTTGTGGAAAATACTCAGGTAATCCGGCTTTGAATGCCATCAATAAAAAAACCGAAATTGATATGAGCAACAAATTCCTCACTGTTGAATCCCTATTGAATTCATGAGAATCAGTGAGCACTCAAAAGCCGCTTCTCCTGGAGACATGATATTTCCGGCATATTTGTTCATGGCATGCCGGAAAGCAGGCAAAAGATCAATTGCTATTCGAACTATTGGAGCTTGTGGTAGATCTACCATAAATGCAGTGGCATAGGGAAATCGAAATCCGCCGAGATGAATCGTGAAGCTTTGATGTAATTGTCTTGAACGGTTTGATATTCCCTCAATCTTGCAATTCACATATCCGGAATTCCATGTCCAAAACATTCCATGAATCGGATCGAGGAAATGAGTGAATGAAGTATTCACATTCATTGAGCTATCCATCCCAAACATGAATGATGTGACATCATCAGGCAATGTACATGTAAGCGAATCTTGAATGTCCAAAAGATATGTGACATGATGAACCGATGAATCTTGTTTTGTCTGAGTGAAGGAAATATAATACTTCAGTGATGTGATGGAGAGAGTGTCTTGTCCGATAACACATTGTTTTCCAATGGAGACTTGTTCATTACCGATATATGGAATGAATTGAACTTCTCTTGCGATAATCGATGAATGAGAGAAGAATATGAATATGAAGAAGAAGTGAATCAAGTGCTTCGGAATTTATGGTGGAACTCATCACAATGACATCTATTCCTTCATGAAAGTTACCGTTTGAGGGTGATTCAATCCGATATGGAGAATATAGAGTCCTTTGGGCAGAGTTGATACATCAATAATTCCATTCTCAAAAATAATTCCATGCAGATGTTCCTTTCCGAGTATATCATGAACATGAAAGTACTCTTCACCGGATACACCGATGACTTGTAACAAGTCAACAACGGGTTGGGGTCTAATGGATGGGGAATGTCTTTCACTCTCAGATATATCATTCATTGGATTAGACATCACAAGCAAAGTGGCTGATTTGCTTGTATCTGAACAACCATTGGAATATGTAATACATCGATATACAGAAGCACTATCGTCGATTGAGGTATTCAACAGAAACAATGTGTCATTGCTGACCCCGAAATATTGTTGATTATTCATGAGATTCATGAATGACCCATTCATCGATTTTTGCCATTGAAAAGAGGCTTTTGAATCTTCATGGACTATGCTGAAAAATGTCTGTTGACCTTGCTTGACTGATCTGTTTACGGGATTCGACATCAACCTTCCGCATACTGACACCATGATCTCATTGCTTGTGTCAACACAACCGCCTGTGACGATGATGCATCTAAGTTTTCGATTATGATCATTCAATGCAAGTTTGTTGAATGCAAGGGTATTTGCTTCGGAACCGGTAATGCCTCCAATATCCACGATATTGGTAAAAGCGTCACCATTCGATGATTGCCATTTGTATTGAGCATGGATGTCACTATGGCTAATGGTGGTTGATCCCGATTCTCCACTTTTGACAATGATGTTTTGCGGTTGATCAATAATGTTTCCACAAACGGTCAGAATTGTCGGTAAGGTAGTATCGTTACAAATCACGCTTCTCGTAATGCATCGATATTTATTACCATGATCTTTTGTGCTAATATTGGAAATAGACAAAGCAGCACTTTTTGCTCCAATCACAGAAGCGCCATCTTTCATGTTCACCCATGAATTCGTATCATATTTTTGCCACTGGAATCCTGCATCTTGATCGGAATGCGAAACGATTAACTGAACAGTGTTTCCGGGTCGCGAAATAACCGGAGCACTTGGCTGTCCTGTAATACCTCCACATAAATAAAGTGTTCCTGCGGCAGAAGTATCATTGCAAATCCCGGATAATATAATGCAACGAAATGACCAACCATTCATGGAATACCGTGCAGTGTCAATCGAAATGCCGGATGTTTTTGAACCGGTGATTCCTAGTCCATCGGTAAGAATTTCATAATTCTGTTTTTTCCGAACAATCCATTGGAAAGTAGCATTTGGATCTGAATGATTGATGTTGAATGAACAAGGGATATTTGGCAGGCCTTGTACATTGCTTGGTTGCGTGATGATTGAACCGCAAACAATGAGTGAAGCGATGCGTGATGTATCCGTACAGACTCCGGACTGTACGATGCAACGAAGAATATGTGGTCCCTTTCCAAGACCCTGTTTATTCACTCGTAATGTTGCAGTATTCACACCGGAAAAATTTGTTCCCGGAGTCAATGAGGTGAAACCTGTACCGTTTGAATATTGCCATTGATAGACAGCTCTGATGTCTGTGTGATTCAAGGTAAAAGAAGCGGTGTCCACAGCAATTGCATTTGCATTTGAAGGATGCTGTGAAATCTTACCACAAACAAATACACGAACTTGATTTGAAGTATCTGCACATAATCCTCTTTGAACAATGCAACGATACCAATATGGATTATACTGAGGTTTCGCTTGCTTGATGATCAGTTGTGTGGTCTTAGTACCTGAATACTCTCCATCATCTAACATTTCTTGAAAACCGTTTCCGGTATTCACATACCATTGACATTGTATTTGTCCTGTTGCCGAGACAATGAATTGCGTCTGCTCTCCGAAATCTGGAAATTGATTAACGGGCTCTTGAGTGATTATGAAAGCACCACCAGGATATGGTACATCTTGAGCTAATTGAGCTCCATTATGCAATGTCAAGTCATTATTGTTTGCAGAAAGATCATGTATCACTGATCCATCAATCATATTGAAATCGTAAAGGACTCTGGTTCTAGAATTGGGAGTGATTTGTGTTGGTGGTGTGAAATCTTGCGTATACAGCACGGAATCGGATACATGGAAATCATCTATCAGTCCATGATAATAATAAGTCTCCTGCATACCTAGTATGTCAAGAATGGCACCGATTCTCGAACTATTGTCAATGAATTCCCAATCGGGTGTTCCATGTGGTCTGTCTCCAATCTTCACTCCATTTTTGAATATGACCAACTTTCCTGTTTGTTCATCACCAGTGATGGCAATATGTTCCCATTCACCAATTGTGTTGATTGTTGAGTCAGTTGAATATGTTTGACCATTGTTCAAATATGAAAATCGTATTCCGCTCATATTGAACACGGCGAAATAACTGAAATTTCCATATTGTCCCCAAATGCCGGGAATGGGATCCATATTCCCAAGACTCTTCACATAGAATTCCATGGTGAATGTTCTTTGGCCGGGATCCGAGAAGAATGATTCAGAAATCGATCCATAATCATCGATTCCGTCAAGTGAGAGTGAAGCATTGCAGTATTGTTGCGCATGAATGTGAATTGGTGACAAGCATGCGAGAAGGAGTACGATCAGAAGTTTCATGTCAAGAAAGGTATGTGCTTTTTCATGACATACATGACCGCTGCCGCAACCACGATATGCATGATATTGAGAGAAATTGCATAACCGACAGGAACATCGGGTATGAACAAAAATGGATTCAAAAATGAAAGGACAAGTAAGATCCAAGCCAAACGCTGAAATACCCGAAATGTATCACGAGCAAAGATGGAAATGATGAAATACACAACACCTGCCACCAAAGAGAAAAGCAAGGATGAAACAATTACTTGTAAAACACCGAGGGAATCGCCTTGCACCTTCACAATATCATTGATTGCACCAAGATTCTTGAATGCAAAATAGAGAATGCTATTGATGATTGCAGAAGAGACTCCTGCAATCAATCCTTTGATCAAGGATGACTTCAATGTGATGCTTGTCATGCTCATTCC
>JBJTFZ010000067.1:0-5564 GCA_046093685.1 bacterium | reverse complement strand
GCTTCACCGATTTCATGCATTGTCATGCTTGAACCACCACTGATATTTACCAATAGTCCTTGCGCACCGGTGATGGAAACTCCTTCAAGAAGAGGGGAATTCAGCGCATTCTGAGCCGCTGCAATTGCTCTGTGTTCTCCGGATGCTATTCCGATTCCCATGAGCGCATCACCCATGTCTTTCATGATTGAACGGACATCGGCGAAGTCAACATTGATATATCCATTCCCGGAAATGATGTCTGAAATACCTCTAGTGGCATTATACAAAACATCATCAACTTTTTGAAAAGCTTAGATGAATGAAGTATTGCGATCAATGATGGAAAGTAGTTTTTCATTTGGAATCACAATCAATGCATCAACATACTCGCGTAATTCATTGATGCCTTGTTCTGCGATATTGGCTCTTTTCTTGGCTTCGAAATTAAAGGGGTTTGTAACGATACCCACAACCAATGCGCCAAGTTCGCGTCCTATGCGAGCGACCACTGGAGCCCCACCGGTACCTGTGCCGCCACCCATCCCTGCGGTAACGAAAATCATGTCGCTACCGGCCAAGTGTTCGCGGATGTCATCCGCATTTTCTTCAGCAGCTTCCTTGCCGATTTCAGGTCTACCACCGGCACCAAGACCTCTTGTGGAATCTTTACCGATATGAAGTTTTGTTGAAGCTGAGTTTTTGGACAAAGCCTGTGCATCGGTATTTGCCGCTATGAAATCAACGCCGGTTAAGCCCCGTTGAATCATGCTATTGACAGCATTACCGCCGCCACCGCCAATACCTATTACACGGATTTTTGCTCCGTAATTGTTTGAATCTGTATCAATAGTTATCACATTTCCCCCCGGAAAAGTGTAGGAAAATTAGTTATTGTCATTTTGATAGAACACACCGATAGCATAGACATTATGCCAAAAATTAATTGTGTGTGAGAGATTGCAAGGGTGAATTATCTGCTGCATTGATAATTCATGCACCACAATATAGGCAATAAGCAACTAAAAGTCAAATCAAAGTTCATCAAAAAAGGTAAAAAACTTTTTAAACAAAGATTGCTTGGGAGGCTTCTCCATCGTATCTGAAGAAGAGGGGGGTTGTTGTGATTGATTGATTTCTTTTGTTTGTTTCTCTTTGATTGGAGATTGTTCATTCTGAAGGAGGAGACCTACTGCCGTAGAAAACATCGGATGTTCTATATCTGCACCAAAACCACCGAAAGTTGTTCCATTAGGTATTCCCAATTTTACGGGCATGCCGAATATTCTTACGGCAAGGTCATCTGCCCCGTCCAACAGCGCGCTCCCACCCGTGAGAACAATTCCTGCGGGAAGTCTGTGAATATAGCCTGATTTCCGTAATTCTTCGAAACACAATTCGAAGATTTCTTCCAGTCGAGGGCCTATGATCCTGGCCAATAGACTTTTATTGACCTCCATTGGATTTCTTCCACCTATGCCGGGAATCATGATGGTTTCTTCATTTAAAATACTCTCCACGGTTGCATGGCCAAAGTCTCTTTTGAGGCGTTCGGCTTGATGATGAAGAATTCCTAATCCCTCAGATATATCACTTGTGATTTTTTGTCCACCCAGAGAAATGATGGCAGTATGACGAATCACGGAGTCCTTGAAAACTGCTATATCCGTTGTTCCTCCGCCGATGTCAATCAGAGCAACACCAACTTCTTTTTCATCATTTTCCAATACAGCCCGGCTTGAGGCGATTGGTTCCAAGATTACTTCTTCAACGGTGAGTCCGGCCCTTTCGATGCATTTGTGAAGATTTTGGATTGCTGACATTAGCCCTGTGATGACATGGACATTTGCTTCCATGCGAACTCCGCTCATGCCGATTGGATCTGTGACGCCGTCTTGACCATCAATGATGTACTCTTGGGGCAAAATGTGAAGTATTTGTCTGTCAACCGGAAGTTTGACATTCATTGCATCATCTATGATGCGTTGAACATCAGACTGGGCAATTTCTCTTGTTGCATTTGGTATTGCGATGATTGACCTTGTAAGGAGGGATTGGATATGATCTCCTGCAATGCCAACTGAAACGGATGACATCTTGATCCCGGCCTGCTGCTCGGCTATTTCCACGGCCTGCATTATCGCTTTGACTGTTTTATCTATGTTGATGACCACACCCTTTTTTAATCCTTCATTCACAGAAGCGCCGATTCCCATGATATCATAAGTGCCTGCAGGGTGTTGTTTAGATGCGATGAGGGCCACAACCTTTGTTGTGCCGATGTCCAATACCGCTTTGAAGTCAGTTGTCGCCATAATCATTTCCTTACGTGGTGTCATCAAGAATCGGAGCTTGCTAGCATTGATTGTTTCCCAATGACGATCTGATTTTTCCAACGAATGTCAACATACCGTGGATGCCCTTGTTTTGTTGCAGAATGCAACATATACAAGCGGAGTTTTTCTAGTTTTCTGTCAATATTATCCGGTGTTCCGAATTTAATCTGTGTTTCACCATCTGTGGTGATGAAAGTATATTCTTTTGTGATTGTATTTATGTCAATTTCCGATAACAATTCCTGCAAACCCATATCCTTCATTTTTGCAGTTTCGATAATGGCTTTAATCTTGGCAAGCATTGGTTTGTCAATCCGAGAACCATTATGAATACCATGAATGATGGGAACATCAGATGTATGGGAGAACTTTTCATAGGGCAGAACCGTGCCTGATGAGTCCACATAATCAATGTTTCCCAAAGAAGATTGAAATGCGATATAGGGCTGTTTTTCAAATACGGTAATTTTCAATCCATGAATTCCATTGCTTTCCACGATTGCATCACGAATATATGGATGCTTGAGAATTTTGTCCCTAATAACCGCAAGCCTTTGCGATGAAGCCGATTGGGTGGTGTCTGCCATTGTGAGAGAAGCAAATGCAAGAACTTCCTCATGTCTTAAAGCTTTTACACCTTCAATCACAATTGATTCAACATGTTGCGTTGACTTCCACCGTATCGCCAAAATCAATATGGCAATGACTACAAGCCCAACAACAATCAACTGACTGATTGCACTGGCCCTCGCTTCGACGCTAATGTCCGAAGCATCATGTTTTGTTGAAAATAAATCAGATAACATCACAAATTCCGCATGGAATACATTATATCACCTGAATGCAATCAGGTAGGATATATGCATAAACCATGAAGATGAACGATTGTGAACTATAGGCGAACGATGCTATGCTGCTGCAGCGTTCAGTGGCAAACATACGAGTGTCAGGTTTGAAAGACAAGAAAAAAATGCTGAGGAATGTAGTATTTATCAGAGATTTCAAACTTAATTCAAAAGAAAATGTAAATTACGAATAGTTGTTACCCACATCATTTTCAAAGCAATGTCCTCACAATCAAGATTTGCCTGGTATATGTATGATTGGGCAAGTTCAGCCTTCACGACGACCGTGATAACAGTGTTTCTTGGTCCCTACCTTACTTCAATTGCCATTGCAGAAGTAGGTCATCATGGATTTTTGTATGCTTTCGGCATTCCAATCGCTCCTCAATCCTTATTCCCTTATGCTGTATCCGCATCCGTTTTTCTCCAGTTCTTATTGCTTCCCCTGATTGGATATGCATCTGACGGGCCCCTTGGAAAACGGTTTGTGATCTTAGGTTGTACTGCAATTGGTTCTTTGGCCACAATGGGAATGTATTGGATCGATTCCGGTCATGCATTGCTTGGGGCTTTGCTGTTTATCTTGGCAAATGGTGCATATGGTTCTTCTATCGTGGCTTATAATGCCATGCTGAGTGATGTGGCCGATCATGATGAAAGGGATGTCGTGTCTTCTCGTGGTTTTGCAATTGGATATGCCGGTGGAGGCCTATTGCTGCTTCTAAATTTAATGTTATATGTTTCTCGTGAGTCGCTTGGAATCGATGGTGGACAAGCAGTTCGCATTGCACTGGCATCAGCAGGAATATGGTGGGGTATTTTTACCTTTGTGCCATTTCTGAAAATTCCTCAAAGGGAGAAGAGGGAGAAAGGGGATGGATTGTTTGTGTCATTGACTACATTGAAAAATATCATTCATCAACCTTCAATTTTACTATTTCTCATAGCATTCCTTTTATTTAATGATGGTATTCAAACCGTTATTTCGATGGCGGCTCAATTCGGTAGTGAGGAATTGCAATTGCCTCTTGAAACATTACAGATTTCAATTCTACTTGTGCAAGTCATAGCGGTTTTTGGTTCACTCCTTTTTGGAAGACTCGCTCATTCTTCATCAGCTCTTTCAATGTTGATGGTGAGTTTGTTTTTGTGGATGTGTATCATCATTTATGCATACGGATTTCTGCCACCGGGATCTTCTATTCATTTTTATGTTTTGAGCGGAATCATTGCCATCGTCTTGGGAGGAAGTCAATCACTTGCTCGTTCAATATTTTCCAAGATCATTCCTCCGGGTAGTGAGTCTAGGTATTTTGGTATTTATGAACTTACTGATCGTGGAAGCAGTTGGCTTGGACCGCTTTTATTTGGGGTGAGTTTGCAGATGAGTGGTTCTTATAGATCTGCTTTGCTTGCCTTGATTGTGTTTTTTGTATCAGGAATTCTCATTCTAGGTGTATTTGCCAAAAAACATGGCAGGGTCAGCATTTCATGAGTTCATTGCTTTCTGTATGAGGTATAGAATAGATGCATATTCATTACCTGTTCCTATTTGCATACCCAATTCGCAA
The DNA here is from genome assembly GCA_046093685.1 of bacterium. Lineage (GTDB taxonomy): Bacteria > Bacteroidota > Ignavibacteria > Kapaibacteriales > UBA961 > UBA961. The sequence goes on along the minus strand of JBJTFZ010000067.1, from coordinate 833 downwards.
GTGGGGTTGATGGAATAATATCCAATCACATCTGATTGTTGGGAAATTTCATTCTTCATTTCTTTGCATGCATGCACAACCAATTCGGGATGCAGGAATCCATGATCTCCCGCAAATCCGCAACATCCTATTGAATCTGGGATAAACACATTTTCCGCACAATGCTTAGCGATGGATCTCAATCGATCTATTCCATTCTGCATCTGCAAAGAGCAAGGTGCATGCAAAATTGCTGTGCCTTTCATTGGCGTGATGTTCAGACGCTTGATGATCGTTTCAGCAAAATCAAGGATATCGATGGTGTTCATGACATCCATCATGTGGGTATGACAAGAATAAGCATCAGTCATGACAATACTCTCCGAATGTATGCTCTCTTTCCATCCATTCATTGCCACAAGTGCGGAAGCTTCATGTCCTTTAGAAGCATAGGCAAGTCCGCAACATCTTTCATTGATATCTTTTGGAATCGAGATGCCAATATTGGCTTTTCTTGCGAGTTCCATAATGAGTTCGGGAAGGGATGAATTCTCGCTTTGTGGTTTAGCGAATAATCGTGTAGTGCATGATGGTAAATAGATAATGTCGGGATTATGGGTAGAATGTATCTTTTTATTCCAAGCTTCGGGCATCTTTGGAATCCATTGAGGAATTGAAGCATAATTTGCAATGAATGAGGTAACTCTCTGCAGGGTATTTCCTCCAATTATATTTGCAATCATTCTGCCGGCATTCAGTTTCAATCGGATAGTGATATCTCGTTTTGCGATGTTTTTTGCTTCATGAACATATGATGTTGTAGATGCCTCGATTCTTTTGGATCTTTTTTGAAG
>JBJTFZ010000066.1:0-3794 GCA_046093685.1 bacterium | reverse complement strand
GATTTGCACCCTTCCTATGTTTCGATTGGTGAAAAAGAATTTTCCCGATGCTTGCATTCATGTAGTCTGTACCAATGCAAATAAAACAATGATTGAGAATTGTGAGTTTGTCGATCAAGTTCATGTTGCAGATGCAGGAATCGGATCTGCTCCACTGAAACATCTTGGGCGAATACAGGAGCTTCGCTCACTCCACTGCGACATCATCGTTAATTGCCTTACATCCAAAGCATCAAAGAATGGAATACTCACCGCATTGATATCCGGAAAGAAATCCCTGACAAGTTCTATATTTTCAGGGAAACGCTATGAATTGTATTATTCAACACTCTCTCACAAAGCATCATCGATGCAATCCATGTGGGACAAAATGTTCATGCTCGGCGTAGAAACATTTGGCCTGCAGTTTTCTGATGCTGATCGCAAAGCAATTCTTCCCTCCAAACCTGAACATAAAGCGCTGGCTGAGGACACTTTGGAGTCTCTTGGACTAGAACACAGAGAGTTCATCGCAGTGAATGTTTCTGCCGGACAAAAAAGGAATCGATGGAGCTTGGAATCTTGCATCCACTTCATTGAATATCTCCATAAAAAAGGCCTACAGCCATTGATCTTCGGAATGGAAAATGACCGAGCATTTATCGATGCTCTTCACGAACAATTTCCGGGTATGTTGCAATATCCGTATGGTAGGCATGTACTCGAGGTTGGAGAAGCATTGAAAAAAGCGTCATGGGGATGCACGCCGGATACAGGTTTTTTACATTTGGCAACAGCTGCAGAATGTCCTGTTGTATCATTGTACTGTCATCTTACTGAACAGTCCATAAATGAATGGGCACCATTTCGAATTCCATTCGAAAGAGTGATTTCACAAACAGAGAATGTTGCGGATATTTCTTCGGATTTGATAATCAATGCAGCAGAAAGACTGATGGCTTCTCTGCAATCCTCATAAATTTCCCTTCCACGGGCGAATGACCAATTCCTCAACATTTGTTATTTCATCGTGTGAAGTTCTCCCCTCTTCCAATGCACCAATAATGATACGGGCAATAGTATCAGGATCCATCATGTCCTCTCCCCTTTCTTCCAGCATGTCTTTGGTCCAAATATGAGTGCGAGTGGCACCGGGCAGGACATCCAATACACTAATTCCATCCGGCCTGGCTTCTTCTCTGAATGAACGAAGCATTGCCAAGGTACCGGCTTTTGTTGCAGAGTATACGGATGAGCCTTCAAAGACTGTGGTTGCAGCTATGGAATGAATACCAATGACGCAACGAGGACCATTCGTGCTTTGCAAAAGTGGATATGACTGCTTTACTGTATGAAACACTCCCAAGAGATTTGTTTGAATCATGCGCTCTGCTTCTTGGTCTTCCGTCTTCCACAAATGTTCAAATGTTGCGATGCCAGCATTTGCTACCACTATGCTGAGCTTCCCGAAATGCTTCTTGATTTCTTCCAAGCATTTTTTCATATCATTGGATTTCGAAACATCCCCCATGAAGTTAAGCAAGGAATTTGAATGGGCTTCAACAACATCATTAGGCAATCCCCTTCTTGAGAAAGCACAAACAGAGGCACCTTTTGCCAAGAATTGTCTTGTAAGGGAAAGTCCGATTCCGGAAGAGGCACCGGTGATGAGAACTGAGGAAGAAGCAATTTCCATGATTAAGCATGTCCGAAATGAAGTCAAAACGATAACTTTGCAATATACTCTTTTCAGACAGTTCAATGCCCGACTCACAACAACTTCTTTTTACGCCCGGACCGGTTCCGATTGCTGATGCAACAAAGGCAGCGATGAATGATATTCTCTATCATAAATCTGAGGATTTTCAAAGGATTCATGAAGAGTTGGTAGAATCATTGCAATGCATCATGCAAACGAATGGACCTATTCTTATAGCCCCGGGATCCGGTACAACAGGAGCGGAGATCTCGATGCGTGGTTTGACACCGAATCGGTCGAAGATATTGGTATTGGTTCAGGGTCGATTTTCACAGCGTTGGGCTGAATTGGGTGAATTGTTCGGACATGATATCACTCTTTTGAAAAGTGAATGGGGAAAGTTTCCAACCTGTGAAGAACTTGAAGAGATATTGAAAAAGAATACTTTCCATTCGATTTGGATAACACATACGGAAACCTCAACTGCGGTCACCGTACCTTTGCAAGAATATTGTTCGCTTATCCGATTGCATTCACCTGATTCACTTATCATCGTAGATGGCGTAAGCAGCATTGGCATTGAACAATGCAATATGATTGAATTCGGGATTGATTGTCTTTTCACTGCTTCGCAAAAGGGATTGTCCGCTCCACCGGGCGCATGCATCATTGCACTAAGCGAAAGAGCAAAGTCATATGCACTTTCGAATAATTTCAAGGCACAACTTCAGCCAAGCATGGTGCATGATTTGGAGCATATGATCATGCATGCAGAGACACATGAAGCGATGTTCACCCCTCCGGTACAGTGTATCCTGGCCTTGAGGGCATCATGTTCGACATTGGCATCCAACCCCAATCATACTACTGCAATCCGAATTCAATCCGAATTTATTCGTACGATGCTTTCTACAATGTCCGGTTGCACTGTGAGTGGGAATGCATTAGGTGTGACAGCCGTGTTTCACGAAAATCCGAAACTTATCATTCAGCAGATGAAGTACCACGGTATCATCATCGCTCCGGGACAGGATAATTGGAAGTCCATTGCATTGAGAATTGGACATATGGTTTTGTATTCAGAAAAAGAACTACAACAATTACAACAAGCATTTTCCACAATTTGCGGATTGATATGATGCAGATCATTTTGGCAACAAACAATCAGCATAAAGTCAGTGAATTGTCTGACATTTTTGCACAGCTTCGCCTTCCGATTTCGCTCATTTCACAAAAAGAATGGTTCAATGGAAATTCTCCGGAGATAGAAGAAACCGGTTTGACATTGGAGGAAAATGCATTATTGAAGGCACGAGCTTTGCATGCCATGACGGGAATGCCGGTCATAGCAGATGATACAGGTCTTGAAATCACGGCTTTGAATAATGCACCCGGAGTATTCAGCGCGCGCTTTGCAGGTGAACATGGCAATGACTCTGCAAATAGACATAAAGTATTGACTTTGATGCATGACAATAAGGACCGAACCGCTAGATTCCGAACGATACTATACTTCTTGGATGAATCAGTTTCCTTTGCTTGTGAAGGCAGTTGCACTGGGCACATTGCTTTGGAAGAATCCGGGATTCATGGCTTTGGATATGATGCGATTTTCATTCCTGATGGACATATACAAACATTCGCAGACATGGAATCTTCAATAAAGCAATCGATGAGTCACAGGGCAAAGGCCTGTATACAACTCGGGGAATCACTTTCCAGGTATATCAACCCATGACCCACACTCATGACATTCAGCTCATTGCATCAATCGTTATTGCAATCGCCTCCAATGAACCAAAACGCGCAGAAGAATTACTTGAAAAGGCATTGAAAGAAGGAATACCATATATCACGCTCTATGAGGCAATCCTTCAGATTCATTTATTTTCAGGATATCCTGCTTCTCTGGAGGGTTTATCCCTTCTCAGAAACATCTATGGAGATTTTCCTCATACAATCACTCCTTATGAAGTCAATCACTTTGCGGGAAGAGGCGAAGATTTGTGCCGCAGAATCTATACAACAGTCTATGAAAAGATGATTTCTCGCATTCAGGGATTTTCACCTGATCTTGCTCAGTGGATGATCATTGATGGATATGGAAAAACACTTT
>JBJTFZ010000065.1:0-6019 GCA_046093685.1 bacterium | reverse complement strand
GCATAGGCATCATCGGAACCTGTTCCATATAACCCGGCATTGAAAGAACCTTCCATTGTAGATAATTGATGTGCGCCCGGTGTAACGGGAATGGTCGCATAAAAGAACTGGGTCCCATTTACTCTTTGATTGGGCAAATTGGAAACAATTGTCTTTACCAAGCGATTATCTAGCATTACATGATCCACTGCATCATCCGTGCACACAAGTGAAATGAAATGCTTGGAAAATTGCTTTGGATTTGTTGATGGATTATTGACAACATGAAATGAGGCCTTTGTAATGCATTTGTCAACTGATGGTATGAGCATCATGCATGGATCAAAAGTTTGCAATCGTTCATTGGAGGAAAAACTGCTGGTCATGTATTGTGCGATGCTGATTGGCTTGTCCGATTCAATAAGCAAGGGATCACGCATGAATGTCAATGTCTTGAAATCACCGGGATTTGTCAAAACATGGGTTTGATTCACATTCCACCCTTTTACTGTAACCGTTGTATTCGGTTCTATGCAATGAAATCGGAAAAAATCTCCCATTCCATCATTTGTAAAAGGCAAAGTGATGAAAGTTTTACCCCATTGTTCTGTGGGATATAGCATTTCTGTCAAATGATTTTTACTATCGAATTCTTGGAGTCCGATGGGAATTGCAGTTCTGAGATGTCCGCTGAATACACCGATGGGTTTATCTGAACGAACAATTGTACCTGAAAGGTCACCGCTTCCGGCGGGAAGTGTATCGGATTTTACCAGATAGCATTGTCCCTTGTTCAATGTGATGATGGTTGATGTTCCTGGTTGGATTTTGCCGAGCGTTCTACTTCTCGGGGTAAATTCAATTGCCGTATTATTCTCACTAGCAATCACCATGAATTCACTTGAACGAGGAATTTTCCCCTGAGGATCATCATCGTGCATATAAATGTCATTCGGCCATGAATGCACTACATACTCTCGCCCCCATTTCGCTACGGGAATTGCGGAATATCCATCAGTGGAAAGTGATTGACTACTCATTCCGCTCACTGTTATCGGTTGATCGGATTCAAGTTCAATCGCTCTCATGAGGGGTCGTTCAGAATCATAGACCTCAACATCAGTATAATTGAATGTGAGTTCAATGACAGTGTCGCCGGGAATTTGATAATATAGGGAGGGTCCGGAAATCGGAGCTGCAACGCGGAGAGATGTTGGCCTTATGGTTGAAATGGAAATGGAAAGTCTGATGCCACCAGGGAGTAAAATCAATTCATTCTGCATGAACCCCACTAGAAAATATCTACCCGCATATCCGGATATTGCATTCTTTCCCTGAGCGCCATTTTGAGCATGAAGATTCACCATTCCAAATATCAGAATGCTCATGGCGCACAATAGATTGCGCAATTGTGACATATTATGGATAAAGAATCTCAAGGCCTTCACAGTTATGATGGTTAACCCCCTGCCAAATACGGAAAAAAAGATGAGTTGACCAATGGAAAATAATCCGATATTGGCATTCTACTTACAACATTTGGTTCTTCAAAGCGTTGATAAGCTCGGTTATTTCCGAACCATTTCAACATTCACTTCGAAAACTTCATTCAACATGGATTTTAAAGACTACTATTCTGTTCTCGGCCTCACCAAATCAGCAAAACCTGATGAAATAAAAAAGGCATATAGATCTTTGGCTCAACAATATCATCCGGATAAAAACCCCGGTGATTCTAAGTCGGAAGAGCGATTCAAAGAGATTAATGAAGCTTATCAGGTATTGAGTGATCCGCAGAATAGAGAAAAATACGATCGCCTCGGCTCTAGTTGGAATTCACATTCAAATCAAGCCGGAAGTGGTAGTCCATTCGATTGGCAGGCATGGCAGTCTCCAGGTGGAATGCACACGGATTTCTCGCAGTTTTCCGGTGGGTCCGGTTTTTCAGACTTTTTTGAAACGATTTTCAATGGCAGATCCACAGGTAGAAGTCATCGTACCACTCAGCCTGCTTCAGAATTACAGGCAACCATCACTTTCAGTCAGGCCTATCATGGTTGCACCTTGAAATTAACCACCGGCGGTAAACAAAGAGAAATCAAATTGAAACCCGGAATTAAAGATGGACAAACCATCAATATTCCTTCCGGACAAGGGCATGACATTCATGTGAAAGTACATGTCAAGCCCGATGATGTATACAGGCTGAACGGATCTGATTTGGAAGCTGATTTGGAGGTGCCGCTCTATACGGCATTGCTTGGAGGTCAGGTGAATTTCAAATCAATGAAAGGTACGGTTGCTGTGAAAATTGCTCCCGAAACAAAGCCCGGTACAAAACTACGATTGAAAGGATTCGGTATGCCATTGCATGGCAAAGATCAAGAGTTTGGTGATCTCATGCTGATTGTTGACATAGAATTGCCAACACACCTTTCAGAGGAAGAAAAAGTACTTATTTCATCACTAGCGGCATTGCGAGCATAATCATGAACATATTGATCACCAATGATGATGGCATTGATTCACCCGGAATACTCGCATTGGCACAAGCAATGAAAGAGATAGGTAATATCACTGTAATCGCTCCGGACAGACAACAAAGTGCGGTAGGGCATGCTCTGACTGTTAGTGCGCCCTTAAGAGCCGTTCCTTTCCAAAGAAATGGAGGACTCTTTGGTTTTGCAGTCAATGGGACTCCTGCTGATTGCGTGAAACTTGGGGTCTCGACACTTCTTGACATCAAACCTGACTTGGTTGTTTCAGGAATTAATCACGGAGCAAACACATCGGTGAATGTCATGTATTCCGGAACTGTATCAGCAGCTACTGAAGCAATGATGATTGGTATACCTGCCCTTGCTGTGTCATTGACTTCTTTCGCACTTGAAGCCGATATGACCGCCGCTGCAGATTATGCCGGAAAAGTGGCAAGCAAGATGCTTTCTTGGGGATTGAACACAGATACGATTCTCAATATGAATGTACCCGCTATTCCACCTGAAGAGGTCAAGGGGATGCGAATCACACGCTTGAGCAATTCGTATTGGGATGACAGTTATGATTCACGGAAAGATCCGATGGGTAGGGAATATCACTGGATTGTCGGAACATATAGAACTCCCGAATCAGAAGACATAGACACAGATGATGGCGCTGTTAGAAATGGGTGGATATCACTCACCCCAATCCATTATGATTTAACACATAGAAAAGAAGTTGAACGACTCAAAACACTTATATAAAAAAAGCCCCCAAACAAATTATTGAGTTGGGGGCTTTTCTTTTTCAGAGAGAAATATGTTTATTCTGGTTTGAATTCCGAATCATTGATTTCTTGATTGACTGTATACTTGATATCATCAATTGAGATCACGATCGGACCTTGTTCAATGACCATCTTGGATGGAAACTTGACACCACCAATATCTGTGTAATTACCAAAGAGTCTAGAAACTTCAACATCACCCTGTGGGCCTTTTGCAGTTTCTTTCACGGAATTCAACAAATATGTCTTTGCATCGAAATACATTGTTTGTACTTCGCCTGTTTTGCTTTTGGATTCAACAATAATCGATGATCCTTCTTGACCTTTGATTGTGAGCGTATATCCAAGTTCAATGAGGCGGGCCGATTGAGCGATATGGGCATCATCGATCATTTCTTGTTTTTCTGCATTATCGGTCACTTCTTCGCTTTGCGGACCCATCATTCTCCATGCTTGTTTTCCATCGGTCATCGTTGTCTGTTTGAACATCTTGAAATCCATCACCATCACTTGCTTGCCCGGAGCTTTTTGCTTCATGGTGATATTTCCGCGCAATTCTTGTCCATTCATGTCAAATGAAGCTGTACCATTTGTGATCAATGTAGAAATCTTAGAAATGTTCTCCATTCCACCCAAAGCTGCACGATGTTTTTCCATCAATTGTTCAGGAGTAAGATCTACTTTTTTTGATTCGGCTTTCTTGGGCTCCAATTCTGTGGTGAACTCATAAATAGGTCCGAATTGACGCAATGTCTCAAGAACATCGGGGCTGCCCACCACTACAACTGATTGTTTTGCAAGATGTTTGGCAACTGCTGATTTCATTTGCTCGGGAGTAATGGCATTGAATCTGGTTGGGAATTCCTTCACCACAGAGATAGGCTGATTATTGTAATCTGCATTCAGAAGCAAGCCAGCTACATAATCCGAATTCTCAAAATTCATTTTGAATTGCCCGATGACGAATCGTTTGATCAAATCAAGTTCATCATTGGATGTGGTTTCATTTGCGAGTTTTGCCATTTCAGTTTGCATGACTTTGATCGCTGAATCTGTCACGGAATTGCGAACATCCGCTCCGCAGATATATCGATTCACATCTCTTCCGCTTGTCAAATATGCAAATGGGGTATAGGTATAGGAATAGGTTTCACGAAGCGTTTTGAAAAGTCTTCCCGAGAAACCTGCACCCATTAAATTGGATGCGAGGCGCAATGCCTCAAAATCCGGATGATTGTTTGGAATTGCGGTCGAAATCAAGGCAGTGGATGATTGAACTGAACTTGGTCGAGCGATGAAATAGACGCCTTGCGCCATAGGCTCAGGCTTTGGTGTTCGAAATTCATTGACATCACCCGGTTCCCAAGAACCCAATGCTTTTTCAAGGATTGCTTTAATCTCTTCCGGTTTTACATCGCCGACAACAGCGAGAGTGGCATTGTTTGGACGATAATATGTGCCATAGAATTTCTTGAGTTCGTCCAAAGTGATGCTTGTATAAGATGCTTCTGATTTGTGACGGGCAGAAGGATGATTGGCTCCATAAGCAACTTTTCTGGAAAGTGATTGAAGGAGTGAACCGGCATTGGCTTTTTCCAATTTCACTTCTGACATCTTTTGTTTTTTGAGTTTTGCAAATTCATCTTCAGGAAATGTTGCTGATTTCAACACATCCGCAAAAATCTCGAGCATGATAGGCATGTGTTTCAAGATACTTTCACCTGTAACAGAGGTTATGTCTCCGCTTGATGAAGCACTTACACCTGCACCAACTCCATCAAGTTCTTTTGCGATTGTCAAAGCATCTCTTTTCCCTGCGCCTTTTGTGAGCATTTCCGCAACCATTGCGGCTGTCCCGGGAATTGACTCCGAAACTTCGCCACCACGGATTTGCAAGCGAAGATTAACAGTTGGTTGTTCATGATCTTCAATGACAAAGACTTTCAGACCATTGGAAAGAAATAACTCAGTGTATTTTGGAAAGGCGAATTCTTTGGCCGGTAATGGACCGGGCTTATCGCCTAGATTATATCCTTGTCCGAATGCTGTGTGCATTCCAAGAATCAATGATATGATAAAGATGTATTGTTTCATGATAATCAAAAAAAAGTGTGGTCAAAAGGAAGATTATTGTTTTTGTTTCGGCATATACTGGAGAATAACTCTAGAGTCTTGTGTGAAATATTGATTTGCCACTCTTTTGAGATCTTCTTTTTTGATTGACATGAAATCTTTGATTTCCGTATTAATCATGGATGCCTTGCCAAAATATGTATGATATCGTGCAAGAGAACGAGCTTTTTCAAGTACATTCTTTTTCCCTTCAATAAAACGCACCTCGGCAATGTTTTTTGCTTTCGTAAATTCTTCATCAGTCACGCCATCTTTTTTTACTTTTTCGATTTCTTCATCAATTGCTTTGATGACGTCATCAGGTGTTTTGCCGGGTGCAACAATTCCGATACCATACATCATTCCGGATGCTTGAAGATTCTGCGCACCACCGCTTGCTTGAACTGCAATTTGATCTTTGTCCACCAATCGTTGATATAAACGTGAGCTTTCACCTGAACGCATGATATCCATGAGCATTGACATTGCATAGGCATCCTTCTCTCCGATCTTTGGACCTCTATATCCCATGAATACAGCGGGTAATTGAGCTTTCTGATCATCTATTGTTTCGCGACTTACTCCCGGCGCCATCGGTTTAAGGGCAACATCTGAACGCTTCGGTTGCGGACCTTTGGGAAGTTTTCCGAAATACTCATT
>JBJTFZ010000064.1:0-7622 GCA_046093685.1 bacterium | reverse complement strand
GAAGTTGTGATGAACTCATCATTTACACTTATCATGGAGAAGAGAACCATTCCTGCCAATATCCCAATACATACCATGATAATCTGCTTGATGGTATTCTGTGAAATCAATGAGGAAATCCCCAAGAAAATAAGAATCAGTGGCCATAAACGCCATACTTCTTGCAGTCCGTGAATGGGAATGAAATTGTTGGCGAATATCAACAGACCCGCAGTCAGAAAAAAGAATCCAAAGAGAAGTTTTGAAGAACTCATGACCGAACCTCCTTCTTTCCTGAAAATAAGATAGCAAAACCAATCCCAATCAGAATCAATGGCCAATATCTCTCTAGTTCGAAGTCGGGCATGAAATTGTGAGCAAGTAAAATGGATCCAATGGAAATAAGCAGAATTGCCAAAGTTTTGCTTTTGGATGGTTTGGCATTGACATTAATCTCCACCTTTATTTCTTTCTGATTTGTATCAGACCCTTCGGATTTCTTGATATTTTCAGTAAACTCTCTTGCTTTTTTTTCTATTTCTTCCCCAAACTGTTCAGCTTTTTTTTCGAATTCTTCTCCGAATTCTTCAATCTTTTGCTCAAAGTCCTGCATTCCTTTTATGTAAGGACTATCTGTTGAATTGGAAGATTTCTCGGGATCAATATTCGGAAATTCAATTGGTTTTTTGGGAAGTGCAATCCACAATGCGCAATATCCAATAATTGCAAATTGGGGCTCCACAAGTAGGAGTAAAAAGGCCACTCTGAGAAAGAGGGGATCAATGGAAAAATACTCACCAAGACCGGAGCATACTCCGGCAATGACCTTTTCCTGAGTGTTTCTGTATGCTTTCTTTTGCATTGACGATCTCCAAAGTTTTGTTTCTAACGCAGAATATATCTGTTTGTTACATCTCTTATGAAATGACTTCCATTCAAAACTCGTAGATTAACCACAAGGAGTATTCATGGATAGATCAATACCACCATTATCGCTACAAAAGCCGGAATTTTCTTTTCCGGGATTCAACAAAAGAACGCTTAGCAATGGAATGCATGTCGTTCTTTTGAATGATTCTTCAAGTGAACTCATTTCCATTTCCCTCACAATGAGAGTCGGGGCAGTGCATGAACAATTGTCGGGTCTTGCTCGAGCAGTTGCCGGTCTCATGATTTCAGGAACATCTTCAAAAACAGCTGAGGACATTTCCATGTTGATTGACAGACTTGGATTGTCGTTTGGTTTCTCTGCTTCCTGGGATTCATTTGAATGTTCTTCAATCGGACTTGCCGAGCATACGAATGCGATAGTGAATTTGCTCTCGGAATGTATGTTTGATGCACAATTTCCTGAAGAAGAACTCAAACTGAAAAAAGAATTGATGATTGCCGAGCATGAACACTATTCGATGGACCCGGAGTACTTGGCAGCACGAGCAGGAAGCTCACGCATGTTCATGAATCATCCATATGCAAACTCTCGCATTGGCATTCCTTCCAGCATAGGACAGTATGACCGCGAAACTTGTATAAGTTTTCATAAGAAGCTCATCAATACTTCCGAAGCCTTTTTCACGGTGTCAGGAAATTTCGATCCCGATGCCATGATGCATATTCTTGAATCCTCATTTGCTCATTGGCGACCAAATGACTCTCCTCCTGAGATTTCTCAAGTTGAATATCATGGGGACATGAAATGCATCATTGCTCCAAAACCGGAAGCCGTTCAGACCGCCATTCATATTGCATTTCCATCCATTGGATTGCATCATCCGGATTATCCTCTTTTTCGAATTGCATCCACTGCTTTCGGTGGATATTTTGCTTCGAGAATCAATCACACACTTCGTGAAGTTCATGGTTATACCTATGGTGCTTTTGCACAGAGTTACGGAAGAAAGGGCGCAAACACCTATAATATTCAAACGCAAATCGGCAATGAAGTCACAAAGCATGGCATTGAGTTGATTTTTGAAGAATTACACAAAATGCGGGAATATCCTTTGGGGGAGGTAGAATGTGAAACAGTCATTCAATATGTGTTGGGAACCATGATCCAAGGTTTGGAAACCAATCAGCAGGTTTCATCAAGAATGAAAATGATTGAATTCAATCATCTCGATGAACATTATCACTCATTCATGTTTGATCATGTGGCAAAAGCCGAAAGAGAGAAGATATTTGAAGTACAAAAAGTGTTGTTCAATCCAACACATTGCGTGATCTCGGCATCCGGATCAAAAGAATTGCTAGAACCGATTCTACATCATTATGGTGAAACACTCATCTTTCAAGAAGTCTGATGTTTTTTTCGTAAGGAAGGAATGAAATCCTCGGATTGAGCAATCAATACTCCAATGATAACCACCGCTCCAATCAAGAGTTTTTCGATTGAAAGCGTTTCCATTCCCACAATCACCGCAAGCAATGTTGCAGTTACCGGCTCAGTGGAGAACATCAATGCCGCCTTCACAGGGGTTGTCTCATGCTGATATCGTGTTTGAATATAGGTTGCCACGATTGAGGCAAAAATGGAGGTGTATAAAATGGCTAGCCAAAAATCAGTGGAATTGAATGCGGTGTGGATCAAATGAGGCATTTCCGTAATCGGACCTTCCATGATCAATGAACCTACAAATGCAATACAACAGGAAATGATGAACTGTATTAATGTCAGCCGAGCAGAAGTTGTGGCAACATCCTTTGCATCTCTCATGAATGTATCCGTATAGGTGATATACATACCCCACATGATGGCGCAAAACAAAGTTGCCAAATCACCTTCATTGAATTGCCATTCTTCCAATCCATGTTGCGAGAAAAATGCCAAACCGGTGAGCACGATGAATATACCCGCAACCTGATATCTGCTTACTGTTCTTCCATCGATGAGAAATGCGGCAATGGGTGTGAATATTGCCATTGAACCCGTGATGAAGGACGAATTTGCAACGGTCGTGTGCTGTAAACCCCATGTTTGAGAGAGAAAGCCCAAACCAAAAAACATTCCCAACACGCTTCCTTGAAGGATGTCCTTTTTTGTGATTCCATGCAAGTACCTGAACCAAATGGCATAACCAATTGCCGAGGCCAAGGCAAAACGCAATCCGGTATAGAGAAATGGAGGAACATCGTCAAGGGCATTTTTGATGATGACAAATGTACCGCTCCAGATGAGCGTTATGAAGAGCATGAACAAATCCGCTCTTTGATTGCGTGTCAGTGACATATCATTCTCCTGTTCATGCGAAAATACTGTCTTGACAAGACATCCGATTCCGAACTTTCAATGGGAAATATGTAATTTGCCTATAATTCAATGACAAATCAGGTAAACGGTTGAAATATGCTCGATATCAAATTCATACGCGAACATGCAGATGCGGTCAAAAACAATGTGCTCAACAAAAATGAATCTGCAGACATTGATGCGCTGCTCAAATTGGATGAAAAAAGGCGCTCCCTGATTCAGGAAGTTGAATTGCTGAAGAGCAAGAGAAACACCGTTTCCGAAATGATTGCTTCTCTCAAGAAAAATAAAGAAGATGCAACTGCTCACATTGAAGAAATGAGAGTGGTTTCAGATACTATCAAGTCTTTGGATGATGCACTGCGTCCGATTGAAGAAGAAATGGAAGAGATGATTCTTCGCATTCCTAATATGGTGCATGCATCTGTGCCAATCGGGAAAAGTGCCACGGAGAATGTGGAAATAAGAAGAGTTGGCGACACAATCGAACAAGGCTTCAGAAAAAATCATCTTGAGATAGCCAAACATTTGAACATTCTCGACTTTGAGAGAGGTGCAAAAGTCAGTGGCAGTGGATTTGGTTTTTATGTTGGCAAAGGTGCAAGCTTGGAAAGAGCATTGATCAATTTCATGATTGATTTGCATCTTGAACAACATGGGTATACTGAAATGATGCCACCTTTTCTTGCAAATTATGCATCAATGCGTGGCACGGGGCAATTGCCGAAGATGGAAGAGGATATGTATGCGATGCCTCTAGATGGACTCTATGCAATTCCAACAGCCGAAGTACCCATCACGAATTTTCATCGCGATGAAGTATTGGCAAATGATCTCCTGCCGGTGAAGTATTGTGGATATTCGGCATGCTTCAGAAGGGAAGCGGGAAGCTATGGAAAGGATACAAAAGGCTTTTTGCGTGTTCACCAATTCAATAAAGTCGAACTTGTGAAATTCGTCAAACCTGAAACATCCTATGATGAATTGGAAGTGTTGGTAAAAGATGTGGAAGATGTATTGAATGCACTCGAGATTCCATATCGAGTACTCCAATTGTGTAGTGGCGACACAAGTTTTTCAAGTGCAAAAACCTATGATTTGGAAGCTTGGTCTCCCGCCGAGCAAAAATGGCTCGAGGTATCAAGTTGTTCCAATTTTGAATCATATCAAGCCAGAAGAGCCAATATCAGATTCCGCAATGATCAGGGCAAACCGGAATATCTTCACACATTGAATGGAAGTGGCCTTGCAACATCTCGATTGATGGTCGCCATTCTCGAACATTATCAAACCGAGGATGGTCATGTAAATGTGCCGAAAGCACTGCAACCCTATTGCAGATTCGATCGCATTTAACAATGAAAATCTTGCATGATGTCCATGATGAGCGTCTTGATTTATATCGAGATCTACGGCATGCACAGTCGCCTCATACAAGATCAAGAGTTTTCCTAACGGATGGTGAAAAAATCACGGCATCCGTTTTGCAAAGTTCTTTGCATGTTGTTTCCATTCTGCTGACGGAAGAATTGTATGCGAAATACATTCCGGCTATACAATCGAAAGTCAATCCCGAACAATGCTTCATATTGTCTAAAAAAGACATGGATGCTCTTGTTGGTTTTGATCTCCACAGCCCCATGATGTCCATCGTTGAAGAACCCGAAACACCGGATTTGCTGTCTTTGAAAGGCCCGATCATTGCCTTGAATGGTATCGTAAACTCAGATAATGTCGGTGGAATCATTAGAAATGCAATTGGTTTGGGATACAAATCCATTATTACTGACTCCACAACAAGCTCGCCTTATCTCCGCAGAGCGGTTCGCGTTTCCATGGGAGCGGTGGCATTTGCTCAATGCGTGAAATCCAATGATTTGGTTCATGATCTTGAAAAACTCAAGAATTCTAGAGGAATTCCCATCATTTCTGCGGAAATCACCGATGGTTCCATGGATTTGAATTCCTTTGTTTTTCCACAGGACTTCATTCTGATATTGGGAAGCGAGGGAAATGGTGTGCAGAGTGAAGTTTTGGCAATATCCGATAAAATAGTCCATATTAATATGTCAGAGCCAATCAAATCACTCAATGTTGCCTCTTCATCGGCCATCATTCTTCATGCTGCGGGTTCACAAACACGCTGAAAAATCATTGCAATTTCACCTAATCAGCTCTTGAATTCACATCTGTGGATAAGCATGTGCAAAATTTTTCTTTGTGGAAAACTGCCGATATCCTATCTTTGCAAGCTCTATTTGAATTCCTTTTTTCATCGAGGATTTGACTGTGGAATCATCCGCCAAAATCACGAAGTCAGTACGCGAACAAGATGTTCAAGCCAAATGGCATGTTGTTGATGCCGAAGGTTTGACACTGGGTCGTTTGGCATCTCAAGTTGCATTTTTGATCAGAGGCAAGCACAAGCCCGATTTTACTCCGCATGTAGATTGTGGTGATTTCGTGATTGTGGTCAATGCTTCAAAGATTCGCGTAAAGGGCAAGCGTGAAGAGCAGAAAGAATATTTCCATTATACCGGTTACCCCGGTGGAGATCGTTTCCGTTCTTTCAAGGATCTTGTGAAGAGCAAGCCTGAAGAAGTGATTGAGCTCGCTGTGAAAGGGATGCTTCCAAAGAATTCGCTTGGCCGCAAAATGGGCAAGAAGTTGAAAGTGTATGCAGGTCCGGAACATCCGCATGCAGCCCAAGAGCCAACAGAATTGAAACTTTCATACAGCGCAGAATAACGGAGTAATCCATGAAGAATATTACAGCCACCGGTCGTCGTAAGACAGCAGTTGCCCAGGTAAGATTATTACCCGGGTCCGGTAAGGTCACTGTCAATAAAAGTCCAATCGAAGACTATTTCCCCGTAGAATTTTATCGTCGTGAGGCATTGCGTCCTTTGGAGACATCGAATCTTGAAGGCAAGTTCGATATTTTCATCAAAGCGACAGGCGGTGGAAAGAGTGGTCAGGCAGGAGCTATCCGTCTTGGCGTTGCTCGTGCTTTGGTAGATTTTGATGCTGAACTTCGCCCACAATTGCATACTGCCGGATTTCTTACAAGAGATCCCAGAATGGTTGAGCGTAAGAAGTACGGACAAAAGAAAGCTCGTAAGCGTTTCCAATTCTCGAAGCGCTAATTCGGCAGAACATGTTTGCATTCGACCTCACCTCTTTTATGTGGCTGAGGTCTTTGCATTCTTCAGGATGATGATGAAAATCATCTTTCCAATAATCATGCTTTGTGATTGATAGTCCTCGTGGCCGCTATGCGGTTGGAACATCAAGATGATCAAAGCAGTAGTTTAAACCAATACAATAGGAGTTGCCATATGGCAAAGGAAACATCAGTCGAGGCCCTTCTCGAATCAGGTGCCCATTTTGGTCACCTTACTCGCCGTTGGAATCCAAAGATGCGCAAGTTTATTTATACAGAGCGCAATGGAATCCACATCATTGATCTTCGTAAAACAAAAATCTTATTGGACATTGCCGCAGAAGCAGCTCATGAAGCCGCAAGTCAGGGTAAGGTTGTTTTGTTTGTCGGTACAAAAAATCAAGCAAAAGAAGCCATTCAAAATGCTGCAAAGCGCTGTGGTGCATATTATGTTTCAGAGCGTTGGTTAGGTGGAATGCTTACTAATTTTTCAACTATCCGTAAAAGTATCAAAAGGCTTGTAGCTATTGATAAAATGGAAGCTGATGGAACATTTGAAAAATTTACAAAAAAAGAACGTTTAATGTTAAATCGTGAGCGTGAGCGTTTACGTAAAGTGTTCGGTGGTATTGAAGAAATGACACGTATTCCTGGCATCATTTTCTTGGTAGATGTTAAAAAAGAACATATTGCAATTCAAGAAGCTGATAAACTAGGTATTTCCGTTATTGGTGTTGTAGATACAAATTGCGATCCTGATACAGTACATTATCCAATTCCAGCAAATGATGATTCAATTAGGACAATTGAATTGATTTCTGAAACTTTAGCTGATGCAGTTTTAGAAGGCCGTGAGATAGCCAAGCAAAAAGCCGCTGAATCAGGAGTTTCAGCTGAAAGATCAGCAAAAGAAAATGAAATGGAAGATGATGGCAAAGGCAATCGTAGAATGCGTCAACGCCGAAATAATGCACCAGCACCTGGTAGCCAGAAACCTTCTTTTGTACAAGCTCCAGCAGCAAAAACTCAAGAAGCACCAGTAGCTGAAGCTCCAACAGAACAAGCTCCAGCAACTGAAGCTTAATTAAATGAATGCACAACTTTATTAAACCATATATTTTCAGGAAATAAAGAACAATGTCAGTAACACCACTCATGGTAAAAGACTTGCGCGATAAAACAGGCGCTGGTATGGCTGATTGCAAAAAAGCTTTAGATGAAGCAAATGGC
>JBJTFZ010000063.1:0-20354 GCA_046093685.1 bacterium | reverse complement strand
ATGTAAAGAAGGTCATAACATCATTGGAGGATATCGCATTGGAAGAACAGACCATATTCAAGCAGTGTTTGGAAGGCAGGGAATGTACACACAAACACTGTTTACCTATGCAAATGGTTTTAAGGATATTGTACCCAAAGGACTCGAATTAGGTAGAGCATTTGTTTGCAAGGAATTTCAGCGCTCATTCTTACCATTGCAATTATTGTGGAAAGGAATTGGAACATATATTTCCATGCATCGAGACTATAGATATTTATTCGGAAGTGTAAGCATTAGCAATGATTATTCTCAATTTTCACGACAACTCATTGTTAAGTATCTCAAAAAGCACTGTTTCGATTCAACACTTGCGATGTTCATTCAACCGAAAAACCCATTTAAATCCCCAAAAATCAAAAATCTAAGCATTATTGAACTTGAGAATGAAGACATCCCATCGGATATCGATATCGTGAACAGCATAATAACCGAAGTTGAGCCCGATGGGAAAGGCATACCCATATTAATCAGACAATACATGAAACTTGGTGGTACATTTTGTGGTTTTGGCATTGATTCTTCCTTCAATAATGCTATTGATTGTTTGGTCATGATTGATATTTTAAAAGGTGATCAATCTATGTTGGAAAGATATATCGGAGAAGATGCCCTCAAAGAACTGAGAAATCATCATCTTTGCGCATCTACACTTACTCATTCACAGAATTCTTAGAGGTTTTTATGGCTTTGGCAGTTGGGCAAATCGCTCCTGATTTCACATTGGTGGACAATTCACTGACCCCACACACTCTCAGTTCCTATAAAGGTCAGTCAGTCATTTTGGCATTTTTTCCTGCGGCATTCACAGGTGTTTGCGAGAAAGAAATGTGCACATTCAGAGATAATCTCGGAACATTAAAGTCCGCAAATGCGACCATTTTCGGCATTAGCGTTGATTTGCCTTTCAGTGCAGATGCATTTGCCAAGAAGAATGACCTCAATTTCCCAATCCTCTCAGACATGAATCGTGAAGTGACCAAGGCATATGATGTCCTGTTCACCAATCTGGCAAATGTCCAAGGCCTTGATGTCAGCGCGAGAGCTGTGTTTCTCATCGATGGTGAGGGCGTGATTCGTTATGCTGAAGTGACTGCAAATCCCGGAGTAGAGCCGAATTATGAAGCAGTAATGGCTGCAGCCGCCGCTCTCTGATTGAAAAAGTTATCCACATGCCCTTTCGGTCTCGTACCGGAAGGGTTTTTTTATGTCAATTCCGTAGTTTTCACCTTTCATTTTTAGAGCTTTACCATGTATCTCAAACATTTGATTGCTTTTTGTTTCGGCGTGATGTTCTTGATATCATGCGGTGATTCAAAACAGGAAGTAAGCAACCAAGAACCTCAACCCGAACCAACTCCGCAGGAATTCACTCAAAGTACAGCTCAATTGGAGAAAGGTTCACCGGCCCCAGATTTCACGATGAATGACATCAATGGCAATCCATTCACCCTATCATCCTTGAAAGGCAAAGTGGTGATGATAGATTTTTGGGCAACATGGTGTCCACCATGCGTACGCTCCATTCCGGAAGCAAAAGGAATTTGGAACACATTCAAAAAACAAGATTTTGTACTACTTGGGATTTCGCTTGACAAAGATCTTGAAACATGGAAAAAGTATGTCAAAAATCAAGACATGACTTGGACTCATGTTGCTGACGGTCAATTTTGGGACAATGCCGCTGCGGTTCAATATGGAGTGGGATCGATACCGAGTGTGTGGATTCTTGACCAAGAAGGAACAATCGTTCTGAAAGATGTCAATCCCCTATCTGAAGGCGAAACCATACGCAAAACAATTGCAGGTTTACTAGGCAAAAAATAAGCTTCAATGCGGTATATTTGCAGTCACTTTCTTTGATACTCAACAGATTAATTTATAGGATTCACCATGGCACAACATGAATGCGACCTCGTTGTCGTAGGAAGCGGTCCCGGCGGTTATGTAGCCGCCATCCGTGCATCTCAGCTTGGTCTCAAGACCATTTGCGTGGAAAAAGACAAACTCGGAGGAGTTTGTTTGAATGTAGGCTGTATTCCGAGCAAATCATTATTGAAAAATGCTGAATACATGAACTTTTTCAAACATGCAGATGATTTCGGATTTCACATTGAAAAGATGAATGTGGATTTTTCACGCGCAATAGACAGAAGTCGTGAAGTTGCAGATCGTATGTCCAATGGTGTGAGTTTTCTCTTCAAGAAAAACAAAGTTCAGCAAGTGAATGGTCATGGTACTGTAATCTCTCGTTCGAAAGTAGAAGTCCGTGATCCACAAACCAATGCCGTGACCGATACAATCTCATGCAAAAATGTGATCATTGCCACCGGCGCACGCACACGCATGTTCCCTTTCATTGAAGTGGATCATAAGCATGTATGGACATCCACCGATGCAATCTTTCAGCGTAATTCTCCGGGTTCACTCATCGTGATTGGTGCAGGTGCCATTGGTGTTGAGCTTGCATACTTCTACAATGCATATGGCACTAATGTGACAATCGTTGAAATGATGCCAAATATCGTCCCCGTTGAAGACATTGATATCTCCAAAGAATTGGAAAAGAATTTCAAAAAAGCAGGAATCAATATCCTCACTCAAACACGCGTGATTTCAGCAAAACCAACAAAGAAAGGGGTTGAAGTACTCGTCGAGAAAAAAGACGGAACGCAAGAAACACTTGTAGCCGACCGCGCTTTGAATGCCGTTGGTGTGCAGGCGAATATCGAAGGTATTGGTCTTGAGCAACTCGGCGTGAAGATGGAAAAAGGCTGGATTGTGGTTGACAAATTCCTTCGTACAAACATCGAAGGCGTCTATGCAATCGGCGATGTTGCAGGTCCACCATGGCTTGCACACAAAGCATCGGCCGAAGGAGTTGTTTGCGCTGAATTCATCGCCGGACATGAAACCCACGGTGTTGACTATAACAATATTCCGGGCTGTACATATTGCAATCCGCAGGTTGCAAGCGTTGGTCTAACGGAAGCCAAAGCCAAAGAAGCCGGTTATGAACTCAAAGTCGGGAAATTTCCATTTACTGCGTCCGGCAAAGCTCATGGAATTGGCAAAACAGCAGGATTCGTCAAACTCATCTTTGATGCAAAATACGGTGAACTGCTTGGCGCTCACATGATAGGTCCGGATGTTACGGAAATGATCGCAGAACTTGGCCTTGCTCGCTCACTAGAGGCAACAGGACCAACATTGTTCCGAACCATCCATGCGCATCCAACCCTCTCCGAAGCCGTTATGGAAGCAGCAGCTGGCGCTTGGGGCGAAGCGGTCAATTTCTAAACGGATTATGCAACACGCAAAGGTGTCTGAGTTTCAGACACCTTTTTTTATGTCCGGAACAAAGTCTGTACCTTGCAGCCGAATCAACAAGAAACTCAATGATCAATCACGAATTCCAATATCATGTAGCCTCACTACTTGAAACACTTCCCTCTTTGCAAGAGGGATATGAAGTTGTTTCAATCAATGAATATATTGATGTGATCAATGAAGTGATGTCTCTTGCTTTGAGCTCGGAAATGCAATTGTTCAGTTCGCACTATGCTGAATGGACATTCCTCCTTCAAAAATATCCTCACCTTCATCGGGCCGGCAGACTTCATCATCGCTTCCGTGCACTGGCATATTCTGAACAGGCGATTAATCGTGGTGATGAGATTCGGCTTCTGTGCAGAGCTATTCTTGGCATTCTTGCAGGTCGAGAAATTGACATCAATTTTCCCGATATAGATGATGACCATAAAGAAAAACCTACAACCTTATTCCAAGGCATCATAGAATCTTGGAATATGAATGATCAAGAAGTCATCATCAACTGTAGAAGCAGGATGCAAGAGCCACTACGATGTCATCTACGACATGCCCATGCCACATTGAGCACGCTCCGCATTGGAGCAAATCTGCATATCACGGAGTGCTCGTATGATGCATCCACGCAATGTCATCATTCAACCGAGAAATCACTCTGCATACTTGAACCGGATATTTTATTCACTGCAACAGATATTGCAGAATGCGCGACGAATGATGATCATCTTTCGATAGGATCCATGTTCATCAAAAAGTTTTCAAAAAAACAATCGGGCATACCGCTTCTTGCGGGGATCATCACGGGTAATTGGCTTGACAAACGAATCTCCGATACAGGAGAAGACATCAACTCAGTTATTCATTCAACATTGAAGACCATGCCTTTGCAAGCTTTGAATGCATTGCAAAAAGACGAAGACATGGAAAAGCTCATTGAGATTTGTACAAGGCTGACCATTGCTCTCGAACCAATCATTGAGACATTTGATGCTCCAATCATATCGACGGAGTCTGCATTCCTTGCTCCACATTATGGGCTCACCGGGCGTTTGGACATTCTTTTGGAATATGAAGATGATCCCCTGAAAAAAACGGTCATAGAATTGAAATCGGGCAATGCGCCCGACCCGGGTTTGCCGGTGCATATGCAAGGACATTCATTACCGATGGGAGCATGGAAAAATCATGTGATTCAGGTAGCATGCTATAATCTCCTTCTTGACTCCGCATTCCCGGGTCGAACCGGGGAAAGCAGGCTGCTCTATCCCAAAGATCCCATGAATCCAATTAGAAATGTCATCAATGATCATCTTGCCAAAAGAGAAGCGATGCGGATCAGGAATGCAATTCTGACGCTTGAACACGAAATCATGGAGCGAAGATTCGGCGCATTAACGGCACTCTATTCCGATGAAGAACTGAAAAAGATGACTCCATTTGCCAGAGAAGAAGCGATGCACTTCAAAGCATTCATGGAACAATTGGATAAGACCTCCCTGCTCTATGTGTATGCATCGATTTCATTCATCCTTAGAGAGCAATTCAGCGCAAGAGTCGGTACAGCACAAAGGCCGGGATTATCGGCGATGTGGCAATATTCAGTGCATGAAAAGCAAGAAAAACTCCTTGCATTGGGGTATCTTAAACTCGATACACACTCTTCAGACTTCTCAGCATTTCATTTGAGATTCAGATTCACTGAACTATCACAAACAATGACATCACTTCGGATTGGTGATATCATCGTGGTGTATCCGCATGAAGCGATCGCTACTCGCGGAGAAATCCATGGTCATGTTCACAAAGCAACCATTCGTGAAATCACCAAAGATTCAATCATCATCAGTTTGCGAAATAAATATGCGATGCGTTCTTATTTTTCCGATGAAAACACCATTTGGTGCATTGAATCTGATGCGGCAAATGAATCATTATCCACAGGACTCATTCGTTCGCTTGGTGATGTGATCAGAGCCGATGTACACAGAAGACATCGAGTATTGGGAATGAAAAGACCAATGAAGGGAGAACCGTTTTTGGGAGAATTACCTAAATTCCTTCATCCAACGCAGGAGAAATTGGTTCGCGATATCTTATCCTCTCGCGATTATTATCTATTGCAAGGTCCACCCGGCACAGGAAAAACTTCCGCGATCATTCGAACAGTGACAGACATGCTCATGAAACAAGAGCATGAATGCATCATGTTATGTGCATATACAAATAGAGCGGTTGATGAATTATGTGCAACCGTTCAATCACTCAATCTGCCTTTTATTAGACTTGGGAGCAAACATGCCACCATGTTCCCTGAGAATTCACTGCAGGAATTGTGTGAGCATTCTTCACTAGGCGAGCTTCGCGCAAAATTACAGTCAGCAAGAATCATCATCTCAACAGTATCAACATTGCATACTCATCCGGAAATCCATGATTGGTTCACTACAACAACAATGATTGTTGACGAAGCATCTCAATTGCTTGAACCACAATTATCAGGACTACTAATGCATGCAGGACGATTCATTCTCATTGGAGATGAGCGCCAATTACCGGCAGTCATCATGCAAGACATGCAAGGAACACAACTCAATAATCCTCTATTTGAGAATATTGCATTATCGGACTTTAGAATGTCTTTGTTTGAACGATTGCTGAAACTGTGCATCATGCATGGCGATGAACATGCCTATGGAATGCTTACGGTGCAAGCAAGAATGCATAATGACATTGCTCACATCGTGAGTTCTATGAACTATGATGAGTGTTTGCAAACAATGCATTCCTGGCAAGTTGAAGGGCTCGAAATTCCGCTTCCGGAATATCCTCGATTGACCTGGATTGAAACTGAGCCTGAGAAGAGATACAAAATCCATGAAGGCGAGGCAAAACTTGCGGTGAATTTGGCTTGCCGTGCACTTGAACAAGAAAGCAATGTCACCATCGGAATCATCACTCCATTCCGATCTCAGATTGCACTGATTGTATCTCTCATTCCAGAATGCTGGAAATCATCCATCACAGTTGACACGGTTGAACGGTTTCAGGGAAGCGAGCGAGATCTTATCATCATTTCATTGACGGTACACAATGAATATCACATGAGAGGCATAGAATCCTTGGCTGATATTCATGGTACAATCATAGATCGCAAATTAAATGTGGCTTTGACGCGCGCTAAGAAGCAATGCATCATTCTTGGTTGCCCCTCGGCATTGAGGCCTGAATCTCCCTATTCACAGATTTGGCAAAGACTAAAGAAAAACAATCTCTAAACCCGCTCCCCAAAGATTGCTGTTCCAATACGAACATGAGTTGCGCCCTCTTTGATCGCAGCAGCAAAATCATCACTCATCCCCATTGACAAAATATTCCAATCTTCAGGTGAAGCAACATATTCATGCATGCGTTCGTGAATTCTTCTCAATGAAGCAAATTCATGTGATAATCGAGAGATATTGTCGGTTGCAGTGGGAATCGTCATGAGTCCTCGAATTTTCACTCTTGACAAAGCAGAAAAAGACTCCAACACTTCATCAATCGCACCCGGATCTATCCCTGATTTCGAAGATTCTCCGGAAGTGTTGATTTGAATGAGGACATTGGTTTGAATATCATGTTTTTCGGAAAGTCTTTGTATTTCTTCAGCAACGGAGATTGTTGAACATGAGTGAATCAATGCCGCGTGAGGAATCACATATTTCACTTTGTTTGATTGCAATGCACCGATGAAATGCCATTGAGGAAAAAAATGTTCAGCTTGTGAATCACGAATTTTATCTCGGAATTCCTGAGCATAATTTTCGCCGAATACTCGTGCCCCTGCATCATAAGCTTGATGTATCGAAGATAAAGGATGCATTTTTGAAACAGCAATGATCGTGATATCATTCGGTTTTCTTCCACAAGACAAAGCAGCATCCTGTACTTCATGTTCTATGCGCTTCCATCGTTCTGCGATGGATTGCAACTTCTGCATGATTATAATCCTTCCGTGATTTTTCGAGCCAATGTCAACACTGCATTCACATAGTCATCGCTATTATTGTAGTGAAACACGGCCTTTCGATGATCTTCTACTTTTGGACCCCAGCCATTTGTCTTGAGATAATTTCCAATGCTGTGTATGGCATCTTCATGTGAAAACAAATCACGATCTCCATCCCCATCCCCGTCAACTGACCATCGAACATAGCTCGATGGAAGAAACTGACTCCATCCAAAAGCACCGGCAGTGGATCCATAGAGCGAAGTATATTCTTTGTGATAGAGTCTGCGTAATGTATCGAGCGCGAGAATCTCCCCAAATGCCCATTTTGCTTTTTTATTTGCTCTTGCAATGATACGCTTATCCAAAGAATCCAAGTCTGCAGGATTCGGTGGTGGATTCTCCGCTCTCAAGGCTTGTTTATTGCGTTCAATGTTTTCAGGTTCAGCAGCCAAAGCAATCGTGAAAAATACGCTTGGCACATAATGTTTGCCCGTATATGAACCAAATTTGGTTTCAACCCAAAGAATGGAAGTGATTACTTCCGCCGGGACGCCATATTTTTTTTCGGCATTCTTAAGCGAAGCTTCGTGTTGCTTGTAAAATGATATGGAAGAGGAAACCGCTTTGGATGAAAAGTTGTGAGAATAATCAACTTTCTTTCTATATCCCGAAACATTGATCTTTACCAATGATTCTTCGAATTGCAATTTGGGATCACTTAGATACATGATGAGAACGGCAGTATCCATTCCCGCATCCAGCAATGGATCGATCAAAGGTGCAAAAGGTGATGTCATGAGCGATGGATGATTTCGCAGAAAAACGGATCTTTCTGCAAGCTTTTTCGCCGATGGGGATAGTTCACTCGGTTCAGACATGGGTTCGGAGGAACGGCAACCCATGAACAAAATCAGCAGTGAACAAGCTATCAGTTCTAATCTGCGATTGCCATTAAACATGAATCTTCCCAAAATATGATGCTGCTTCATACTAACTCCTATGCTGCACCATTTACAAGCAATAGGAGTGCCAATGAATGCAAAAGCATAAAAAAAAGGCATCGAAAATCGATGCCTCAGCGTGATCCCAACGGGATTCGAACCCGTACTGCCACCTTGAAAGGGTGGTGACCTAACCATTAGTCGATGGGACCCTATTTAAAACAGAACACAAAGATAGAGACTTTTATGCTTTTGCCCAAAAGGATTTTCTGCTTCAGGGGCATGTCATGTTTGAACAATCATAGGAAGCATCATCAATCTGAAGAGGAAAAACAGTAGTTTTCGGCATGAAAAGCAGGAATATCACCCAATTGCCTCTTGAAGAATTTATTCTACTTGCCAAGGAGCACCCGGTCTTTGATGTGCGTACTCCTTCGGAATTTGCACATGCTCATATCCCGGGAGCACGCAATCTTCCAATCTTTTCGGATGAAGAAAGAGTCCTTATAGGCACATTGTATAAACAAGTTTCCAGAGAAAAGGCTATTGAAAAGGGTTTTTCTTTCTTTGGTCCCAAACTGAATGAATATGTTTCGAATCTCCATTCACAAGGTCTTTCAAACGGTTCAATCGTGCTCATACATTGTTGGCGCGGAGGTATGCGAAGTGAGGCTATGGCATGGTTGCTCAACTTTTACGGTTATCAGGCATATACATTGGAAGGCGGATACAAAGCCTTCAGAAATCATGTATTGAAAGTTCTGGATAGAACTCTTCCTGCTTGGATCATCGGGGGATTCACAGGTTCAGGAAAAACAGAAATACTTCATGCCTTGAATTTGCTGAATGAACCGATTCTTGATTTGGAAGACATAGCTCATCACAGGGGATCTTCATTCGGCTCTATCGGGTGTCCAAATCAAACATCACAAGAATCATTTGAGAACAGACTGGCAATGTCATATCCTGATGCAATGAATCAATATGTTTGGATAG
The DNA here is from genome assembly GCA_046093685.1 of bacterium. Classification (GTDB taxonomy): domain Bacteria; phylum Bacteroidota; class Ignavibacteria; order Kapaibacteriales; family UBA961; genus UBA961. Next base: position 11,057 of record JBJTFZ010000063.1, on the reverse strand, counting down.
AAGACGAGAGCAGAAAAATCGGTAGGAATGTTTTGCCAATGTCACTGTTTGAGTCAATCAGAACTCGACCGGTTATTTTTATCGATATTCCACGCGAATCCAGATTGCAATGGCTCGTGGAACAATATTCAAATCAGGATCCGGTGCTGATAGCTGAGGCCGTGGAGAGACTAGGAAAGCGCTTGGGTGGTTTGCAAACTAAGCAAGCATTGAATGCTCTTGGGTCAGGAGATTTGGAAGCATGTTTCGACATTGTCCTTCGCTATTATGATGACACCTATCTACATGGGGTTTCAAAAAGAATCGAAAGCTCGGTGTATCGACTTTCATTGCCAAAGGTTGATCATGTTTCAAATGCTCATGAAATTCTACGCTTCATGAAGTCCATAAACAACAATGGAATGCATGAGTGATGCATTCCATTGAGTGATTCTTTCATGTTCCTGAATAATCAGGTGCCTTCCAAATAATTGTTGGCATAATCAATTTGCTCTTGAGTCAAGATATCCATCGAGAGACCCATGGTATTCAGCTTGAGTTCTGCGATATATTCATCCTGGGCCACGGGAATGTCAATGACTTCAACGGGGAGTTTTTGTCCGGCACGATGTGCTTCAACCAATTTCACATGACACAAGAATTGATTGGCAAATGACATATCCATAACTTCAGATGGGTGTCCTTCCGCAGCGGCTAGATTCACTAGTCTACCTTCCGCCAAAACAAAAATTCTACGACCATCTTTCATTGTGTATTCTTCGCAGTTCTGACGAATCGTGCGCTTGCTCACGGACATTTCTTCCAATTCGGAGATATTGATTTCACAGTCATAATGACCGGTATTACACACGATTGCACCGTCTTTCATCACTTCGAAATGACGCTTGCGAATGATGTCCTTCATACCTGTGGCAGTACAGAAAATATCACCGGTTTTTGCTGCTTCGTCCATGGTTTTTACTTCAAAACCTTCTAGCACTGCTTTAATTGCGGCAGTCGCTTTCACTTCAGTGATGATCACATTTGATCCCATTCCAGCAGCTCTTTTTGCAACGCCTGAACCGCAATGTCCATGACCTGCAACAACAAAGTTCTTTCCGGCAAGCATTACGCTCGTGGATCGAATGATACCGTCCAGAGTGGATTGGCCTGTTCCATACACATTATCAAAATCCCATTTTGTTTCAGCATCATTCACTGCAAAAACAGGATAATATAATTTTCCGTCAGCAGAACGAGCGCGCAAACGATGAACGCCCGTGGTGGTTTCTTCGGTACCACCTACAACATCATTTTTGGCATATTCAATCATCTTCTCATGGACCGTATTGATCAAATCACATCCATCATCCAAAGTGAGATGAGGTCTATTGTCCAGAGTACGGTCAATGCACCAATAAAAGTCTGCATGATTCCCATGCCAAGCATAAATTGAAATTCCAGCGGCGGCCAAAGCTGCTGCCACGGCATCATGAGTGGACAAAGGATTGCATCCTGACCAATACACTTCGGCACCTGCTGCTTTGAATGTTTCAATCAGTACTGCGGTCTCTTTTGTCACATGCAAACATCCCGCAAGACGATATCCAGCGAAAGGTTTCGTCTTGCTGAACTCTTTGCGTAAATGCATGAGGACGGGCATATTTGCCTCTGCCCAATCAATGAGTTTTCTACCCTCTTCTGCAAGAGAGATATCCCGTACGCAATATGAACCGGGCACTTCGCTGAATGAGCCTTGTTCATTCTTTTCCGGGAGAGTAAGTGTTTCTACAGACATTGTTACCATCTATGATGAGTGAATAATATTATGCTGAAAGAGTTGAAAACAAAGGAACGAGATCCAACTGTTCCCATGGAAAATCATTTCTTCCAAAATGACCATATGCAGCCGTTGCCCGATATATTGGGCGTTTCAAGAGCAGGCGATCAGTTATACCTTTTGGAGAAAGGTCAATGTTCTTGAGAATGAATGTGCTCAATTCCGACGATGGAACAGTTCCCGTTCCATGTGTATCGACCAGCAAAGAAACGGGTTCCTTCACGCCGATTGCATAAGACACCTGAATGGTGCACTGATCTGCCAAACCTGCGGCAACGATGTTTTTTGCGAGATGTCTTGCAGCATAGGCACCGGATCTATCCACCTTTGTGGGATCTTTTCCGCTGAATGCCCCACCACCGTGAGGAGCTTTACCGCCATAGGTGTCCACGATGATTTTTCTTCCCGTAAGACCGGTATCTCCGTGAGGACCACCAATTTCAAATTTCCCTGTGGGATTGATGTGATATACGGTGTCCGGTCCGAGAAGTTCGGCAGGTATCACTGCGGGGATCACATGCTTTTTGATGTCTGCGGCGATTGTGTCCTGCGACACATTGGGATCATGTTGTGTTGAAACGACAATTGTCGTGATTCCCGTGATTTTCCCTAGATCATCATAGGCAATCGTGACTTGCGCTTTTGAATCGGGTCTGAGATATGGCATGAGTTCAGAATGATTCTTTCGAATATCAGCAAGCTTCTCAACGATTTTGTGAGAATACATCAAGGCCGCCGGCATATATTCCGGTGTTTCTTTGCAGGCATATCCAAACATCATGCCTTGATCTCCCGCGCCACCTGTATCAACGCCTTGAGCAATGTCATTGGATTGCTTATTGATCACATTGATGACAGCACATGAATCCGCATCGAAGCGATATTCTGCTTTGGTATAACCGATGTCTCGAATGACATTGCGAACCAATTTCTGAAGATCGATATAGGTATTTGTGGTGATTTCCCCACCAACGACGATCATGCCGGTTGTTGCAAAGCATTCACATGCAACTCTTCCTTCGGGATCTTCTGCGAGAACTGCATCAAGAACTGCATCAGAGACTTGATCGCATATTTTGTCGGGATGTCCTTCGGACACGGATTCAGATGTAAAGAGATATGCCATGAATAATGCTGATTTAGTTGAATGAAATATTAACTTCTGTCAATCTCGCTGGAATCACCGACATTCAATCGTGAAAATTTTCCTTTTACAATTGCATTATTGCCGATGATTGATTGTTCGAGCATGGATGCCGTGACGGTTGCACCATCGCTGATGATGCTATCTTTGATAACGCTGTCCACTACTGTTGCACCTGCGGCTACAGTTGCATATGGCCCAATCACAGAACGCTCAATAACTGCTTTTGATGAAACAAAAGCGGGTGGAATAATCACCGTTCCATCTATGGGATTGGGTACGGACATTCCATCAAGAAGATATTTGTTTGTTGAAAGCAATGTTTCGGGTTTTCCGCAATCATACCATCCTTCCACGGGGAAAGTCGTGAACTTCTCACCTTTGTCTATCATCATTTGCAATGCATCGGTCAACTGATATTCATCACGGGTGCGAATATTATTGTCGATCAATTCATTCAAACATGACACAAGAAGCGATGGATTATTGATATAATACAATCCAACCAATGCCAGATTGGATGTGGGATTTTCGGGTTTTTCTATCAATCGTGAAATGAATCCTTTTTCCATTTCAACAACACCGAATCGTCTGGGATCATCTACGCTTTTGACACCGAGAGTTGAAAACCCGGAATTCATTGCCAGACTTAAATCCACATCAAAGATTGTGTCTCCCAAAATGATGAGCAGTGGATCATTTCCTTTGATGTTCTCGCGTGCAATCCAAATTGAATGACCAAGCCCCAGGCGTTCTTCTTGATAAATAAAATTGACTTTGAGATCATGATGTTTGCGAACATATTCTTCCACCAAGTCACCCATATAGCCCACAATGATGGTGGCTTCATCAATGGAATGAGCCTGCAATGCATCGAGTATATGTCCAAGAATGGGCTTACCTGCAACATTCAGCAGTACTTTCGGCAATGTATAGGTAAATGGCCTCAATCGAGTACCTACTCCCGCAACGGGTATGATCGCTTTCATGCTTATTTCCGCTCCTGACTATTCATGTAGTCCGCGCCCGGTTTTCTTCAGGCGTTGGGAAGTGGTTAACTCAACAACAACGGCATCCAAAACACCATTGATGAACACATTGCTTTTATCAGTGGAATAACTTTTTGCAAGTTCAATGATTTCATTGATTGTGACTTTGGTTGGGATCTGTGGAAAATGAATCAATTCAGCCACAGCCATACGAAGTAAAACGCGATCAATCAGAGCAATTCTGTCTAATTCCCAGTTTTGCGCAAATCGTTCAATCAAACCATCGGAGTATTCCATTTCCTCAATTGTGCGCGAGGTAAGTTCCTTGATGAAATCCAACTCGGTTTCATCCCAGTTTACTCTCGTATCAGACTCCAGTTCAAGGATCTCGTCGGGTGTCAAGAGTTTTTGCGGCTCCGTTTCCTGATCATTGAAATTGAAATCACGATATACGATATGGGGAAACACTTCTTCCCAAGAAATTTCATCGGTTGAACATGCAACAAGCAATTGCATCACCTTTTCTCTCGCTTTTCTTCTCGTTCCAACCAGTTGGCGATCATTGCTCAAAGGGAATGATGCCGAATCTTCGCTATGTGTGGACATTATGAACCGGGAGAAGATTGTGAGCGATTGATGACGGTCTTGCCGGAATATGTTCTGTGCACATGAGCCACTGAAGCTATGCGCTCTTCCGCCAAGGCATTGGATGCTTCAACCGTAAGGATATTTCGTTCTTCAGACATAGCATAGATGCGAAGAAGCGTATCGTAAATTCCTTCATTCTTGCGAAGCACTGATTCTTTGTTATATCCATCAACTTCGGAAGCAACATTCATGAGTCCACCGGCATTGATCACATAATCCGGCGCATACAGAATACCCTTTTCCTTCAGCATTGCACCATGCCTTTTTTCATCGGCCAATTGATTGTTCGCTCCGCCGGCAATCAATGCGCATTTCAATTGTGGAATCGTTTCATCATTGAGAATTGCTCCAAGAGCATTTGGAGACAGAATATCACAATCCATAGACAGAATTGCATCAGGTTTCACATATTCAGCTCCGGTGAGTTTGGCTAGAGCAAGTGCTTTGTCTTCGAAAATATCCGTCACAAATACTTTTGCTCCATCCTTTACGAGATGTGCAACAACATGACCGGCAACATTTCCTGCACCTTGGACGGCAACCTTCAATCCGGATAGATCGTCTTTGCCCAATTGTTTTTTTGCAGTTGCTTTTATGCCACAGTACACACCATAAGCTGTAAATGGGGATGGATCTCCACTCCCGCCGATTCCTTCAACACCAGTAACGAATTGCGTTTCGGTGCGAATCCAGGACATGTCTCGAACATTGGTGTTCACATCCTCGGCCGTGATATATCTTCCACCCAATGATTCAACTGCCTTCCCATATGCGCGAAATAAACCTTCTGACTTTTGGCTGCGTGCATCACCGATGATCACACCTTTACCACCACCCAAGTTCAACCCGGCAACAGCTGCTTTGTATGTCATCCCTTTGGATAAACGCAATACATCAGTAAGAGCATCACCGTCATTGGCATAATTCCACATTCTTGTGCCTCCCAAAGCGGGGCCGAGAACTGTACTATGTACCCCGATGATGGCTCTCAATCCTGTTTTGGGATCTGAATAAAAAAGGACTTCTTCGTGACCATAATCGACCAATGAATCAAAAATATTCATATCAAGCTCGTGTAGTGATGAAAATACACTGTTGCCAAAGGGCAGACGCAAAATTTCAAGAATGCAAAATTAGGAAAAATCAGGTGGATTATTCGGCTTTTGGGGATAATTTGAAGTCTGCGGCTCAGCATAGGAACATGCTTTCTAAAATCGTCGTTATATCCGATTGATGAGAGTTCGTAAATTGGGTCAACAAACATTGAGACTACACCCATGAATAATCCACAGATATTGCGTTTTTTGGCATTAACAGCCATGTTCATATCCACTTGTTTGATTTCATGTGATACGGGAAACAGCCCCTCGATCATCGTCCCTCAGCCTCCTTCGGAATTGAAGGCAAATTCATTGAGTTCATCAAGCATAGGTCTTAGTTGGAAAGCTTCACGCACCAATGTGATCGGATATGATGTTGAAGTCTATGATGAGTTTGGAACCACGATGCAAGTTCTCAAGCTTGGCCCTGTGACTTCAGCCAGAATAATGAATATCAATGAAGGAAAATTGTATACCTTCAGAGTGTATTCTCGTTCAGTTGATACAATCAGTCGTTTTTTGGAAATAAAGTGGGCAACGGCTAGTCGTTTCTCCGGAAGACTCTATGTTGGACCCGGAAGACAAAACGGACTGAATGTATTGGAACAAAGAACATACAACATTGACAAAGCCGCATCATGGGATATCTGCCTTGAAGCGGATTCTTCCTCAGGCCAAATCAATTATCACCTTTCCACACCATTCGCTTCGAGTATTTCTGATGTGAATGGGATGGTATTGAGCGGCACGGACAAAGGTAAAAAAGTGAGGGCCACGGAATTGTTCAATGATGTGTCTGATCCATTTATTTTTACGGGGATTGATTCACTTCAACAATTATATTTCAGTGCACCAATCGGACAAGGCTTTACGCCTCTACAGAATATGGCTGACAAGATTGAGGGTTTTACGCGGGGATTCGTATTGGCATTTCGCACTCAGCAAGGCAATCATGTTCTTTTCCATGTGAAGGAAAAGAATCTGCAGATCATCCAGAGAGATCCGTCAGGAACATATATTGAATTCGAGGCTTCGGTACAGAAAACGCAAAATCTTCCTTATGCAAAGATCAACTGATCACTTGTTTCGTATCAGCCTTGCAGCAAATGCACCATCGGTTGCATGCTTACCCGGAAGTGTTTTCATGAAGCCATGCTCACATACTTCTGCAGGTAAATAGTTTTCAGCTTTGTCCAGCGAAAATTCTGGGAAGGCATTCAAGAACCATTCAATGTTCTTTTCATTTTCATCCTCTTCAATCGTGCATGTGCTGTAAATCAATGCACCGCCGGGCTGGACGAGTGTAGCTGCATTTGAGAGTATGTCTCTTTGCAAAGGAATCAGTTTTGAGATATCATCCGCGTCTCGCTTCCATTTGATGTCCGGTTTTTTTGAAAGTGTACCAAATCCCGTGCATGGAACATCTGCGAGTACGAGGTCAACCTGTGAATGAGAAAATGATCTGGCATCCCCTGCTTCAGCTTTCACGATATTGATGCCAAGTCTTTCAGCTCCTTCTGTGAGATATCGAAGTTTCGCTTCATACTTGTCAAGGGCAAGTATCTCACCTGAATTCTTCATCAATTCTGCCACATAAAATGCCTTGCCACCTGGTGCGGAGCACAAGTCAATCACGGACATCCCGGGTTTTGCTTGCGACAAAAGTGCGGCCATGGAAGCGCTCGCATCTTGAATTGCAACTTTTCCCGATCTGAACATATCAGAACTCGTGATATCACGAAGTGAACTCACCAAGAGTGATGCATCATGATGCAAAGATTTCGTGAAAGGAATATGCTGTTCTTCAAGCCATGATTCAATTTCCGATTGAGTTGCGATTAGACCATTCACTCGAAGGGTGATGGAAGGTCTGTTCACATTTGACTTGAGCAATTCTTCGGTGAATTCCAATCCCCAACGATCAAGCCAGCGTTTTACCATCCACTTGGGATGTGAATACATCACCGCAAGATGCCATACCATGTCTTCATCTTGATTTGGATACCGAATATTGTCTATGTTTCTGGTGATATTTCTCAATACAGCATTCACGATTCCCGCTGATTTCTCACCCTTGATTCTTTTGATGATTTCAACGGATTCATTGATGGCCGCTGCGGGAGGAATTTTGTTAAGAAACATCACTTGATAAAGAGCAATTCTCATCGCATTTTTGACGGGCGTCATACACTTGTCGAACTCACCATGATAAAAGCCTGTGAGTACCCAATCAAGTTTTGAGAGCCATCTTGTGACGCCATTGACAAGTTCTGTCAACAATGCTTTGTCCTGATGAGAAAGTCCACCTGTTCTTAGTTCATGCTCAAGCAATTTATCGAGATATGAATCGCTTCTTTCGAAACGACTAAGTATCCGAATTGCAGCACCTCTTGCACCTTGATACAAAAATTGCTCCTGTGTCTGCTTGGCATGTGACGACACTCTTTCCGCTGATGGCAGTTCTTCAAACATGATTCTCTCAGGAAATCGTAGATAATTGTACTTTATAGCACTTGCGACTGTTTGGGATAACAGAGTGATAACATTGCAAGTTCCAAGAATTTCGAGGAATTTCTTTGGGGTATGAAACAGGATATAGTTTTTGACTGTTATTATCTGTAATTTCAGAGAGATTTTTGAGCATTGTTATGATTCGCTTCTTATTTGCATTCGCCCTTGTTTGTCTGAGCATACTAACTCTGCATGCCCAAACCACGGTTTCTGACCCTAGAAAGTCATCTTTTTGGAGTAAGCCAAAGCAAATTGGTTTTTCATTGGGTTTTGGTGGGATAATGCAAACGGGAACATTGATCACCGATGCTTGTGATTGTTCATTTGAAAATGGTGGTGGGATGAGTTCAGCTTTCGGACTAAGTTTTGAAAATGAACTGATGAAGCAGGTGGTATGGGGAATTGCCGGAGAATATCGTTATGTGGCCATGGATTCTCGCTATCAAGAATTGGAAATCCTCAAAGATCAAACCACATCCTCAGGTGCATTGGTGAACATCGAGGTTCCATTCAGACACAATGCGGCATTCTCTTCATCCATGATCGGTTTCATGCCCTATGTGAAAGTTTTTCCTTTTGATACACGACTTTTCACACGCTTTGGATTGAATATCGGATATGTGGCCTCGACTTCATTGGAGCATACAAAAGAACTACTTCGAACGAGCGCGGTTCTTCCCACGGGAGAAACCGTCGAATTCTCCCTTGACCGAAATGATCCGCGAGTCAATGGAAATGTGGCAACAATTCAATCGGGCGAATTGACTCAGGCAAATACTTTGTTTCTTGGTGGGCATATAGGACTTGGCGTGGAATTTCGCGCAGGAAAGCGCATGATTTTTGGTCCAACAATGCTATACATCTTACCCTTTTCCGGATTGAGCTCATATCCCGGAAGTGATTTCTCATTCAACAATCTTCAAGTTGCTGCGGAACTCCGCATTGCTTTGGACTAAAAAAAAAGCAGATCGTTTTGCGATCTGCTAGTCAATCAATCATCTATGCTCAAAACGGCTAGGAATGCTTCTTGCGGGACTTCCACCCTACCAATTTGCTTCATCCGTTTTTTCCCTTCTTTCTGCTTCTCGATCAGTTTTCTTTTACGGGATATATCTCCACCATAGCATTTTGCAAGAACATTCTTACGCATGGCGCTTATGGTATCTCGAGCAATGATTTTTGCGCCGATTGCAGCTTGTATGGCAACTTCAAACATTTGTCTCGGTATGAGCTCTCGAAGTTTTGCGCATAATTTTCTTCCCCATTCATAAGCCTTCTGTCTGTGTACGATGCAGGATAAAGCATCAACAGGATCGCCATTCAGAAGAATATCCAATTTCACCAAATCACCCGCTCGATATTCAGAATATTCATAGTCGAGCGATGCATAACCACGAGTGGAAGATTTCAGTTTATCATAAAAATCAAAAATAACTTCGCCAAGAGGCAATTCAAAAGTCATGTCCACACGAGTTTGCGACAAATAATGTTGGCCGAGCAATGTTCCCCTTCTTTCCATGCACAGTTTCAAAATTGCGCCAACATAATCGGTTGGAGAAATGATTTGGGCTTTGATGAAAGGTTCTTGAATTTCTGAGATTGATCCCACAGGAGGCATTTGGGCCGGATTGTCAACCCATAATACTTCTTTGTTTGTTTTTACGACTTTATACCGCACATTGGGCACGGTGGTGACAATCACTTGACCGAATTCTCGCTCCAAACGCTCTTGAACGATTTCCATGTGAAGTAGTCCAAGAAATCCGCAACGGAATCCGAATCCCAATGCAACAGATGATTCAGGTTCATAGACGATGGCAGAATCATTGAGCGACAATTTCCCGAGTGCTTCACGCAAGTCTTCGAATCCATCGGAATCTGCCGGATAGATTCCACTGAACACCATCGGCTTCACTTCACGAAATCCTTCAATCATGGATGTGCAAGGATTTGATGCAAGCGTTATGGTATCACCAACTTTTGTGTCCTGCAAGCGACGAATCGCAGCAGTGATATAACCCACATCACCTGCGGAGAGAACACCTGTTCGCTGCCTTTTCATAAAGAGCACACCGGCTTCGTCCACTTCGTAGGCTTGACCTGCAGCCATGAAGAGTACTTTGTCTTTTTCTCTCAAAGTTCCGTCAAAGACTCTGATATAAACGATCACACCACGATATGCATCATAGACGGAGTCATAGATCAATGCCCTCAGTGGTTTATTTGGATCACCTTGCGGAGGTGGAATGCGCTCAACAACTGCTTCCAAAATATCTTCAATGCCAATTCCGGCTTTTGCGGAAGCAAGTACCATGTCTTCTTCTTTGCATCCAATCAAGTCGATGATTTGCTGTTTGACGGATTCCAATGTTGTGGAAGCGGATGGCAAGTCAATTTTGTTGATTACCGGAATGATTTCCAATCCTGCCTCGATGGCCAAAAACAAATTGCTGATTGTTTGTGCTTCAACCCCCTGGGTTGCATCCACAACGAGGAGCGCTCCTTCGCAAGCTGCAAGCGAGCGAGAGACTTCATAGGAGAAGTCAACATGGCCGGGAGTGTCAATCAAATTCAGCGTATAGGCTTTGCCATTCTTTGCCGCATATTCCATTTGAATAGCATGCAATTTGATTGTAATCCCACGCTCTTGTTCAAGGGGATTATCATCAAGAATTTGATTCATGACCATCTCTCTGCTGGATACCCGACCCGTTTTTTCGAGCAGGCGATCAGCCAGAGTGGATTTACCATGATCTATGTGAGCTATGATGCAGAAAATTCATAAATGTTCCATGCTATTCTAATGTATACTTGGCTTCACCATGTTAATTCGCATGGCGAGCATC
>JBJTFZ010000062.1:0-4592 GCA_046093685.1 bacterium | reverse complement strand
TGTGATACCTGCCGATAAAAATTCTGGTATGTGGTATCAGCTTGTCTTTTGACGAATCTTACGCTCGCTCATGCCACGAAGATAATACAACTTCGCTCTGCGAACAGTACCACGCTTCACAACATCAATATTGGAGATGATGGGTGAATTGAGTGGGAAAATACGCTCAACACCTACGCCATTGGAAATCTTGCGAACGCGGAATGTAGCATTGATTCCTGAACCTCGGCGAGCAATGACGATACCTTGGAAATTTTGTACACGTTCTTTTTCACCTTCGATCACGCGTACCGCAATATTGACGGTATCACCGGGACGAAAATCAGGCATGATGAATGAACCGGACTCATTCTTTTGATTCCGTACTTCATGGGCGGCCTGCAGATATTTTTGCTCAACGAGCTGAACTTTCAATGACATTATAGTCTCCTTAAGGCAGATTTCTTTCAATAGAGAACACAAAGTTAAGGAAAAGTATTGTGTCGGCAAACAACAAATTCAGCCATCTTTTCCCCCAAACTTGATAATACGGGCAAAATTGGGGAAAAAATCGCATAAAATGTATTCCACAGCTCATGATTCTGTGGTAATTTTGCGGACGTAAACTATGTCAAACCGATGCATTGCATCAGGTTTTCGCCACCATTTTCAGACTTACTCAGGAGCTTCCCCATGATTATCGGCGTTCCACGCGAAATCAAGCCTAATGAGAACCGCGTCGCACTTACTCCGGGCGGTGCAGAATTATTGATTGCAAATAAACATACAGTCATCATCGAGAAGGATGCCGGCGTCGGCAGTGGTTTTTCCGATGACATGTATATCAAAGCAGGTGCAAAGATCATCCCGACCGCAGCAGAAGTGTATGGTCAGGCAGAGATGATTATGAAGGTAAAAGAACCAATTGCACCTGAATATGGACTCATCAAAGAAAATCAAGTGCTCTTCACATATTTTCACTTCGCTGCTTCAAGAGAACTCACGGAAGCAATGGTGAAAGCAAAAGCAATTTGTATTGCATATGAAACTGTGATGAAGTCAGACAATTCTCTTCCACTTCTTATTCCAATGAGTGAAGTTGCCGGAAGAATGGCACCTCAAGAAGGCGCAAAATATCTTGAGCGCACAATGGGTGGCCGTGGTGTATTGCTTGGTGGTGTTCCCGGTACCGAGCCGGCAAATGTCCTCGTACTTGGTGGTGGTATCGTTGGTACGAATGCAGCAAAGATTGCTGCAGGATTTGGTGCAAAGGTTACCATCATGGACAATAATCTCTATCGCTTGCGCTATTTGGATGATGTCATGGCAAAGAATGTCATGACTGTAATGTCTACTCCAGATAATATTCGCCGACATGCTCAACAAGCAGATCTTGTTATAGGCGCTGTATTGATTGCAGGTGCAAAAGCCCCGCATTTGATTACAAAAGACATGCTCTCCACCATGAAGCCCGGTGCGGTCGTTGTTGATGTGTCTGTAGATCAAGGCGGATGTATCGAAACATGCAAGCCAACAACACATGAAAATCCAACCTATGTTGTGGACGGCATTCTTCACTATTGCGTTGCGAATATGCCCGGCGCAGTTCCCTATACATCAACGATTGCCTTGACAAATGCAACTCTCCCTTATGCGATTCAACTTGCAAACAAAGGATGGGAAAAAGCATGCTCGGATAATCGCGAATTGTATTATGGCGTGAACACAGTGAGCGGAACAATTGTGTATCAAGCAGTTGCAGAAGCATTCGACATGCCTTATAGCGAACTCAAACTCTGAGAATGAATTATTCTTTCATGAAGGGTGTTTGCTTGTGCATTCACCCTTTTTTTATCGGACATCATGTCACTTTGCGCAATTCCATCAGCCCAAACCATTCCGGATGATAGCATCTTCACCGGATATGAATCAACTCATCCTTTGACGGTGAAGCATTTCAAAGAGATGCAAGATGGGACATATTGGTTTCAGCGACTTTTGACTATTGAATCTTCATTCATGAGGAATGTGAATGATACTCCGAAACAAGTTATTTCACATGTTCAGAAAGTAGAAGGTAAGAAGGATTTCGACATCATCTATGGAGGTGGCGGACTTGCCATCATTCATGCCGCATTGATGGCAAAAATTCATGGATATTCCGTTTGCCTATTCGATAAATTCGGTGTGGGGCTTACGCATCGCGATTGGAATATCAGTTATCAAGAATTGCTCGTTCTTCGTGATTGCGGACTCTTCACCGAAGAACAATTGCAATCATTCATCACTTGCACATATCGCAGTGGCTTTGTGAAATTTCATGATGCTAATTCTGCAATCAAAACTCCGCATTTGTGGATGGATCATGTTCTCGATAATGCACTCGATGCAAACGCTCTTCTTTCTGCCGCAAGAGACATCGTGCTTTCGCATGGCGGAACAATTCTCGACAATGCGCATTTCGAATCAATCACCGTTGATGGAAGAATGGCTGAGGTAAGAATCAAAGAGCAAGGCATTGAACGCACATTGATTGCATCGCTCTTCATTGATGGCATGGGTGCTTTTTCACCGATTGCAAAATCTCTTAATCCCAAAGCGCCATTCACGCATTGCTGTCCTACAGTCGGAACAATATCTTCAGGTTTCAGAATAGGTACAGGTGAGCGAGAAGTTGATTTCAGTGTTGGTGAAATTCTCGTCACGAATGAAGACATGCTCCCCGATGGCAGACAACTCATTTGGGAAGGATTTCCAAGTTCCAATGATCGCTTTGTGACCTATCTGTTTTTCTATGATGCAATCGATTCACCTTCTGATAAATCACTCTTGAATTTATATGAATTGTTTTTTGAAAAATTACCTTCATATAAAGAAGCAGGCGAACATTTTGATATCGGAAGACCACTCTTTGGCATCATACCATCCTATTCACATAAAGGATTGGGCAATGCTCGTCTCTCCGCAGATGATAATATCCTCTGCATTGGTGATGCAGCCGCTTTGAGTTCCCCACTTTCTTATTGCGGATTTGGTTCATTTGTGCGAAATCTGCCTCGCACGACAAAAGCATTGCATCATGCACTTAAGACAAAACAGCTAACAAAGAATTCACTCAAAAACATCAATGCATTTGAATCGCGCGTTGCCATCATGTCGAATTTCGCGGCCTTTCTTCAAGGCAAAAAGGGTCAACCAGCAAATACAGTCAATGAAACCATGAATCTCTTCATGGATGTGCTTGCTCATTTGCCGAATCATGTGGCGCAAGAAGTTTTTCGTGATACGATGAAGTGGGAATCATATAATCTCATGATGAGCACGGTGCCAAAGCGACATCCCATGTCATATAAGATATTGATTCGCACGCATGGTTTTTGGGGTTTGCTCAGATGGGCTTTGAATTTCGTAGGATTCACCCTGAGTGAAAAACGCCGAAAGTCTTAACGAAGTATCACTTGTGAAGCATGGACATAGGGTTCTTCTCCCCCATGCACATGTCCGAATACTGAAATCTCTACTCCCTCTTTCATAACAGGCAAAGGATCCTTGCCTGTATATTCCACTTTGAATATTGTTCCTTGTTGATCTTTTGCATATAGATGCCCCTCATGGCTTTCATGTCCATTAGATTCAACAATCGTATACACGGCATCAATCTTCACTTTTTGGGCTTGTTCCACATCCGATGATTGCTCACTCATCTTCATGGCAGTGGCAAAACTCACTGATTGCAATGCGCCGAATTGCATGGCATACCAAAAGATAAAAGGAAGAAGTACAATCAGTGCTATGAGAATGATGCGTTTTTGCATGAATGATCCTGATTTATGTACCCGATTTGCGGAGTTGTTCAGCATTGCCTTCATATTTGGAAGGACATTTCGTGAGGATTTCATATGCTATGAATTGTTGATCTTCAAAGAGACCTTTCACCACAATGCTTTCCGCAATGTCAAAATTATTTGGTCTTGCACCCTGATACTCAACTTGAATTTCTTCACCTTTTTCATCTTTCATAGTGAAGGTGAACAGATTGCGTCCGGCATCATAATTGGATCCTTTGTCACGAACCCATGTCCCCTTCACCTGCATTTTTTTTCCCGTCGCACGGGCAGCTTCAATCGTACCATAAGCAATTTTGCTCGAATCAAGAACGGTGATTCCCAATATCAAAAATCCAATGCCTGCAATCAGACCTACCCAATATCTCGTTTTCATTGTATTCCTGATTATTTGATCGATTGTTCAAGTTCTTTGACTTTAGCATCTAGTTTATTGACATAGAATGCCAGCCCTAACCAGATGACCAATGCTATGACAAGCACGACATAGATTGCATTATGTTCAAAAAAAGACATCATGGATGAGATTCCTTATGAAGCATGGTTGATTGTATGTCTCTTCCTGCTAGACGAATCCGTGAAGCAAGACTGAGTAACCAGAAATACAGCATTGTAAATGAACAGAATGCCATGCTGAGAATGATTTGTTTGAAGATATCCAGTGTTCCTGCTTGCTGACTCAAGACCGGCCCTGCATTTGTATCATCAGCCGAACCGGGATGAAGTCCGCCATAAATGCGAGGCGCAACATAAATGAAAAAGACAGCG
>JBJTFZ010000061.1:0-4619 GCA_046093685.1 bacterium | reverse complement strand
GCATGTAAACAACACGGCCTCCGATTCACTCATGCCCAAAGAATTCATGGTGCCGAATGAAGCCGAAAAGCCACTATTCAGCGTGATTGATTTCGCAGTCGCTCTGGATGACAATGGTCATCAAATTCCGAAAGTAGTTGAATTGCAAGGATTTCCATCATTGTTTGGATATCAGCTACGATTCGGACAAACCATGAAACATGTATATGACTTGCATGATTTCACTCCATTTTTCGGGAATTTCAGCGAATCTTCCTATTCCGAGATCCTCACAAAGTCATTGATTGGAGAACATGATCCGGATGAGACATGTTTGTTGGAGTTCAGACCCGATAGCCAAAAAACCAAACCCGATTTTTCAGTGATTGAGCAATTGACCGGCATGAAAACAACCGACATTGAATCGGTAAAAAAAGAAGGGAATGCGCTTTATCATCTCAGAAATGGTAAATGGATCAGAATCAGACGAATATTCAATAGAGCAATAGCCGATGAATTAGTCGATAATTCTGCAAAAATGCCATTTGACTGGAGAGATGATATTGATGTGGAATGGGCGGGGCACCCAAATTGGTACTTCAAAATCAGCAAGAACATACTCCCTCGCATACAGCATCATTCCATTCCAAAATCAATGATTCTTTCAGAAATCTCACAAATTCCTGAGTCATTGGAACCATTCGTTCTTAAACCTCTGTTCTCATTTGCCGGCAAGGGAGTTATCATCAGCCCAAGCCATTCTGACATCGATGGTATACCGAATAAGCATCGTTCGGAATATATTCTCCAAGAGAAAATACGATATGATGAGTGTGTGGAAACACCCTTCGGTGCCAACAAGGTTGAGATTCGTGTAATGCTTATCTGGCCTGATGGCTTGAATGCCCCACTACCTGTGATGTCCTTGGCTAGAACCGGTCGCGGCCCCATGATGGGAGTTCGGTACAATAATATCCCTTGGACGGGGTCAACAGGTTGCCTTTTCGACTGATACAAGGATAAAGAATAACTTCATCCTTGTCAATTTTCGGATCATTTTCGGAATCAAGTCATGAATGAAGCCACGACAATAAATGGCAATGCCTTTGTGGAAGCGCGAAAGTTCGATAACTTTGGCACATACACTTCGGCATTAACAGAAGCACCTATGAATACAATTGCCTCGAAGCAATCGGACTTTGAACGCGAAGCACTTCCGCATATGAGCGCACTTTACAGCTTTGCTGTACGCTTGTGCCGAAATAGAGAAGATGCGCATGACCTTGTGCAAGAAACCTACATGAAAGGTTTTCGCTTTTTCGATAAGTTCGAAAGAGGGACCAACTGCAAAGCGTGGTTGTTCAGAATCCTCAAGAACACTTATATCAATCAATACAGAAAAGACAAAAGAGAGCCCGACATCGTTGAATATGATGTCATTGAAGAATTTTACGATCTGATACGAAGCGAATCCTCCGAATCAACCGATTTGCAAAAAAAGATTTTCGACAATCTATTGGATGACGAAGTCTCCACGGCTTTGGAGTCTTTGCCGGAAACCTTTAGAACAGCAATCATTCTCTGCGATCTCGAAGGAATGACCTATGAAGAAATTGCTGAAATCATTGAGTGCCCCATCGGAACTGTTCGCTCTCGTTTGCATCGTGCAAGAAAAATGTTGGCTTCTCAATTGTTGGCTTATGCAAAACAACGCGGTTATGATACCACGGACTTCGAATAACACTGTAATTACTATTATTCACTTATACTGACGACTCGTGAAAAACACATCCAAAGAACTCGAAGAGTATCTTGCAGCGATGGTTGATGGAGAATATATCGACGATTCAACCAGGCAAGAACTTCAGAGCCGTCTTGAGAACGATCCCGAGTTATCCGCAGCACTTTATATTCAAACGGCAATGAAATCAATGCTTCGCACCAATCAGGAAGCATTGCACATAGATCCTCCGGTCGAACTCCGAGCATCAATCATGAACGGCATTCGATCACAGCAATCACAGGAGCGTCAAGTTAGCACCAAAGGTTCTTTGATTGAATCTTTTTGGAATGCTCTGGACCCCATTGTATCTGTCCTTAGGCCAACATTTGCAGTTCCACTCATTGCAATTATTTGCATCGGTGTATATGCATTCATGTCAGAAACAGATTCAATTCAAGCCTTGGGTACTTCCTCAATGGCTAACTTTGAAATCATCCATGCGGGCGAGAACAATATTTGCTCACAGGCATATGCGACATTTCATGCTTATGAAGACGGTTCATTGCCATTGCAGATGATTTCAACGGATCAAAAGAAATTATCTGCCTTTTTTAACGAAAATGGCGTAAAATACCCGGTACATTTCCCAAAAATTGATGCCGAACTCATCGGCGGAGTTGTTTCACAAGAGAAAGGCACTAAATTTGCTCACTTCATTTACAAAGTTGGCGATCATCTCATTTATGCCTATGAAGTTCCGGAGGGATTGGTTGACAATCAAACCCTCAGTGTCAATCCCAGAGCAATGGAAATAGTCAAGAAAGCCGACTGGTACTGGGAACAAGAAAAGGGAGCTTCTAATACAATGGTTTTGTGGAGACTTGGATCCAATCTTTGCGTGATGGTATCCGATTTGCGCACAGAACAATTGTCGGCGCTTTTACATGTCGAGGAAACATAATGATTCAGTTGCGTGGCATTGTTTATGCCTTTTTTGCATCTATGTGTCTGATTGGCTCTCAAGCCTTTGCTCAACAAACACCTGTAAACAGAGTGTTTACTGTTGAATCAGTCACGAAATCAGGTACCGGTAAAGCTGCGGATCTATCTTGGAAAGATGGAACGAAGCAAGTGAATTTGCTTCAATATGGAGCGGGTAAAGTGATGTTTTTGAATTTTTGGGCAACATGGTGTCCGCCATGCAGAAAAGAAATTCCGGACATCATTGAATTGTCCAAAGAATTCTCCGAAGAAGAATTGCTTGTCATTGGAATTTCAATGGATCGTGATGATCAGGCATTCAATACCGTCAGTAAATTTGCCCGTCTTAAAAACATTCCCTATACGATCGTTGTTGGAAATGATAAAGTGGCAGAGGCCTATGATGGAATCGGAGCGATTCCCACCACATTCATCGTGAATGCAGATGGTACCATCAATGAAAAAATTGTTGGTCAGAGGTCGAAAGAAGATTTCAAGAATGCAATACTTCGAGCAATCAAAAAGAAATAATGAGAGTCCCGCTTGCGGGACTTTTTTTATGTATGCGCCCTCTTGTAGAGATATTCTCTCAATGCTATCTCATAAGGTTGATTCGTGTCCATTTGTACATATTCAACCCCGCGCGCTCTACATTCATGCTTCAATTGCATCATGAATGTTGCAACTCCCTCCGCATAAGCCTTCTTGATATGATATGGTTGGGTTATCAATTCCTCACCCGTTTCTATATCACGAAAATTTGCGTCTAGTCCGAATGAAAAGTCTTTCTCTCTCGGATCCAATACCTGAATCGCAAGAACTTCATGCCCGTCATGCCGAAAATGCTTGAGTGCCTGCACGATTGAAGACATCTCATCAAAAAAATCACTGATGATGATCACCATTCCTCTTTTGGGAAGTCTCTCAACCAATTCATGCAATGCTTTTGCAGTGCCGGTAATATGTGAGGGAACGGCATTACCCAACACTCTGAGAATCTCACCCAGATAGGAGGTTTTTTTCTTTGCGGGGAGATAGGAAATGATGGAGTCATTGTATAATGCCAATCCTGCGGCATCATGTTGCTTCATCATCAAATATGCAAAGGATGCACCCAAACATGCTGCATACTCAAATTTTGAAACATTCCCCTTTGATGCAAAATTCATTGATGCACTTGTATCGATGATCACCGTGCATCTCACATTGGTTTCTTCTTCAAATTGTTTGATGTAATATCTGTTCGTCTTGCCAAGTATTTTCCAATCCAAATATCTCAAGTCATCACCCGGATGATATTGCCTGTGCTCAGCAAATTCAACGCTGAATCCGTGATATGGAGACTTATGCATTCCGGACATGAATCCTTCAACAATCAGCCGAGCTTTCATCTCAATTGAACCCAATTGAGCCACTGCGGCGGGGGTAAGATATCTATGCGAACCAATCATGATTTATTACCGTATGCTTCCAAACCCCGAGCGAGTCTATCGATTCCCTTTTTCAAGGTTTCTTCTGAAGCTGCAAAAGAAATACGCAAAGCACCTTTGCAACCAAATGCATCACCGGGTACCAATGCCACATGAAATTCTTCTAGAAGATAGGCGCAAAAATCAACATCGTTTTGAATGTCATCAAATGAGATGAATACATAAAATGCTCCATCGGGAACATGAAAATTCAAGCCGGGAATTTCAGATAGCATTGCACAGATCATGTCTTTTCTTTTTGAAAGGCCAAGTGCATGTTTCTAACATCTTCGGCACCGCTTTGCAATGCTGCCAATGCAGCTCTTTGTGCAATTGAACTTGGATGCGAAGTGCTTTGCCCCTGAACTTTTGAAATTTCTTTGAATACATTATCGGGAGCATGAAGGTAACCAATGCGCCAGCCGGTCATGGCATACGCTTTAGAAACTCCGTTCACCGTAATCACT
>JBJTFZ010000060.1:0-3713 GCA_046093685.1 bacterium | reverse complement strand
GTCTTAATTTGCCGTGAAATGTTCCCGATGTATTCATGCATTCATGCGGTCAAAGGAAAAATCCCAATCATTCTCGACATGGCTGAACACTATCCCGCCGCGATGAAAGAATGGAAAAAGTATAGAACCAATCTCTTCGCTCGATTGCTCGTTCATCACCTCCCGATTCCGGAACATATTGAAGCCCATGCTGTTCGCCATGCTCGAGCCATCATCACTGTTTGTGAAGAACAAAATCAACGATTGGCACAAAGCTATGGGGTAAGCGAAACATCAATGTTCATTGCTCACAATACTCCGGACAGAAATTGTTTTGATGGAATTCGCAAAGGTTCAAGAATACCTCCGATTGTTTTTGGACACCACGGGTATTTTACACTTGAAAGGAATTTGGAAATGCTTGTGCTTGGCTTTGACATCGCAGCTTCCATGCATTCGAATATTCAATTATTGTTGGCTGGCACCGGCGAGACATATTCCGATGTTCGAGCAATAACTCAAACTCTGAAGTCAGCAGATAGGATTGAATTCACCGGTGCATATTCCGCTCAAGACTTGCCCGAACTATATGGTAGAACCGATATCGGAATATTGCCATATTCAGAACAGATTTTTAGGCAATTCACGCTACCAAACAAGGCATTTGATTATATGGCCTGCGGGAAACCAATCATTAGCTCCGGTTTGGAACCAATGAAAAGGTTGCTGAATGAAACACAAGCTGGAATCTATGGAAGCTGCAAAACCCCTAATGAAATCGCCAATCTCATTGATAGGATGATGCATTCGGACTCTATTGCCATGTCTCGCAATGGAATGCAGGCCCACAATGACCTATACAATTGGGAAAAAGATGGCAAAAAAGTACTCGAATCAATAGATTATGTCACTACTCCGTAAATCTGACAAGAATCACCTCATATTCAATGTTTTTTGTACTTTTGTAGCACTTTATGATTGAGAATCGCATGAAACACCCCGAGCAGAACGGCAATTGTGCTGTCCTAATCGTGTCATGTGATGGTTACAAGGATTTGTGGGGTCCCTGCATAACATTGATCAAAAAATTTTGGAAGAATTGTCCGTATCCTGTGTACTTGGTGTCAAACACCATTGCAGCTGATTTTCCCGGTATAAAATCCATCAAAACCGGATCAGACATATCTTGGTCAGATAATCTTCTTATAGCTTTGGATGCCATTCCTGAAGAATATGTTTTGCTCTATATTGAAGACTTATTTCTTATACAAGAGGTCGATTCAACTTCAATTGAGCAGTTAATATCGCGATGCATGCAAGAACACTGGAATTACCTGCGTCTCAATCCTACGCCCAAAGGTGATAATAGAATCGATGATCATGTGAGCATCATTTCCCCAGGTTCAGTGTACAGGTCTTCGGTTGTTTTTTCTGTGTGGAACAAATCTACCTTGCGACAATTGTTGAGACCCGGTGAATCAGCTTGGGACTTTGAGGAAATAGGCACACAAAGAACAGATGCTTATGATGGTTTCCATGCTTCAAACAAAATATTGCTTCATGCTTGCAATACTGTGATAAAAGGGGTTTGGGAGTTGAAGGCTCTCAAAACAATTCAGAAGCTCGGAATACAACCTGATCTCAATGCTAGGCGTATCATGACCTTGGCAGAGCAGGCAAAATGGAAACTTAAACTACTAAGATCATTGTTCTTCCATCTATTGCCGCATGGCATGAAGAGAAAAGTAAAAGCAATGTTTAGATGAAATCATACAAGATTATGTATGAAGTCTTGAAGAATATGATGTCAAGGCCGTATCCTCCTTGCCACAATTCAAGACACTATGTGGGATGCAGAAAGCCAAACTGCATTATTTGTTACAGCGCAGGGATAGCGCAATTTTCCGCCCAAGAGGCGAAGTGAGTGTTTATGAGTTATCCAACACCGGATTCGGATGATAATTCTTTCAATGAGAATTCCGAATCACAACAACCAAAGTATTCCTATGATGGAAGTCGTTCATCAATAAACGAAGAATCCTCGGAATACGGAAATCCGGATCGAGAAAGAAAGCCAAGAACTTATCGTTCCTATGGCCGTTCGTCCGATGAGGGAAATGCTGGCGATTTTAGTAGAAGTCAAAACCAATATGGGTCAAGACCAGACTATCAAGACCGCCAAGAATATCGTCGTCCTTCATACGGCGACAATCGATATGAACGCCGCGACAATAATCAACCAAGACCTTATAGGTCTCATGACAATTATCGTCCTAATAATTATGGTGGTTCTGACAGACCCAATCGGGATTATCAGAACAGATATGGACGCGGTCAAGAAGGTGGCTCAGGTGGTTATAGGCAAGATTATAGACCTCGCCGAGACTATGGAGATCGTCCGCAATATGGCCGTCAAGGCGGATATGAAAATCGTGGAAGCAATTTCGATAATCGTGGTGGCGGTGGTTATGATAATCGCCGTTCATATGATCAACGCTCAGACTACAGACCTCGTCGCGACTATGGAGATCGTCCACAATATGGCCGACAAGGTGGTGGATATGATAATTATGATCGCAGACCTCGCCAATTCGATGATCGAGGTGGCTATGGCGAACAACGCTCAATGCGCCCTCGCACCTTTGGCGACAATCGCTATCAACAAGACTATCGTGGTGGTGGCGGTGGAGGAGGAGATTATTATCGGAATCCGATGAATCGTCCAATCACTCTTGTGAAGGCAATATCAAAATGCGATTATGGATCTCCAAGAATTTGTCTTCGAGCAATTCGTGAAGGACTGGTTTCCATCAATGGTGAAATCGTCACAAATCCAAATGCTCGTGTTCGCATCAACCGCGACATGTTTGAGGTCAATGGCATTCCGGTCAATCAAAATTTGGATAGAATGTATATTGCCGTTCACAAAGGAAGACATTTCTCAGGTTCAAATGAAATGTCCGTACCTTCAATTTATCGTTTGATGAAAAATAAATTTGGATGGTTCGCTCCTCTTGGATGCCTTGAAATAGCTTCCAGTGGCATGATCATTTACACGAATGATATTGCATGCAAGCGCTCTTATGGAGCTGAGCTTCAAAACATTGCCAAAACATATCGCATAAAAGTTCACAGACCTCTTCAGTCAGCTGATGAAGTATCGCGCATTCTTGACTTTGTTCGCACACAAACAGAAGAGCATGTCACAGTTGAACTTGAAAAAGTCAATTCGAGAAATTGTTGGCTCAGATTTGAAGTTCGTACTTCAACTCCAACCGATATTCGAACTGCATTGAAAGAATATGGTTTGGAAACATTGGCTTTCGAAAGAACGGCAATAGGTCATTTGACCGTCAAAAACTTCCATCCCGGATCTTGGAGAAGATTGGATGATCGCGAGATAGGAAAATTATTGAAGTCTGCCGAAGAACCGATAGAACCATATATCGTGCCTGATGATTATAAAGTGGTTCCACCGGGAAGCCCTGTCAACAAAGATGATCAGCCAAACAAGAAAGCTTGGCGTGCCATGTACAAAGAATGGCAGAAAGAAATCAATGCAGACTTGGATTAAACATACTTGATTCCGTAAAGGGCGCCCAGGAATGGAGCGTCCTTTTTTTTGACCACATGTGGGTAATTCCATGAACAAACCATTCATCATAGAACAAACAGATGCACAATTGATCGGCACCAAAGCTGATATCATTTATGATCTTTCATTTGAACATGCA
>JBJTFZ010000059.1:0-2768 GCA_046093685.1 bacterium | reverse complement strand
CAACCACACAGGAACCACTTCATTCATTGAATACATGGTTTATTCAATTGTATACCTAATACTCATTACACGGTTTTCATCCTCTCGTAGAAAGTTATTCCTTTCAATTAGAATCTGATACTTCCCTTTGCTGATAATCCATGGTGATATTGGAAGTATATACGTTGTTCCTTCCTCTTTCCCATTATATCTTTCCCCCGAAACTCCAGAGATCCACCTTTGACTAAGAGTAAAAGTGACCGTATCCTTGAATAAAACAATACTTTTTGTTTCGTCATTGAAGACAGTTAGTTTATATGACAAGTCCTCAAGATTATCATCAAAGTAACCATTTAGGATTATTTTCTCAATTGGCTGAATAACTGTTATTCCGTATTCCTTAAAACCATATTCATTTTCAGAAATAAGATTATATGACTTCAAGGGTATAGGTTTCTTACTTTTACTTTTGAACAGTTGGATTTTGATACCATCATCTGTCACGAAGTCAGACAGTAAAGTAAATGGTATTGTGAGTGTCAAAAATGATATGAAAACAATGAAGTAAATGAATATAGGTTTCATAATCTTTATTCGTGACTATTGGTCATTATTATTTGATATTTTATTCTAAGTATTATCTCACCGTCTCTCTCTAATTCAATCAGATAAGGTCCAACTTCATCTATCCAAGGATATATCGGAAGTGAATAGGATTTATTTTGTTTGTCAAAATACAGGAATATGTTATCCTTACGAAGTAAAAGTTCTTTATCACTATCATCCCAAATACCCCCCTTGTATATTTTTAGATTGAAGTATTTGTAATTATCTGGTTTGAATATTTTACCACTAAACACAATCTTCTCTATTTCATCATTTAATCCATTTATTGAAGTATAATCTTCCAAATCAGTATTAGGTATAGGTTTCTTTGAAAACCTTGAGAATACTTCTATTCTGATTCCATCTTTAGTTAATTTCTGTCCTAATCCATCAACTGTGAAAAGTAGGACACCAATAATCATCAAATAGAGTAATCTACCTGTCATAATCCATCCACATAATTGTTCTATTACTAACCCAGTGTTCAAACTTACTGAAAACTCTCATCACATCAATCACACAATCACTACTAATTTCCGACACGATTGCATCTACCACTCCAACCCCAAATCATCAACCTCTTTCCTCAATCGATCAGTCTCGGTAAGGGCGATGATGATATGTTGGTAATGGTTGAAGTCCTCGTAACCAAGGGTGCGATCTTTTCTGTCAATGAGCCATTTTTTGTTTGTTATTTAAGAGGTTGTTCATCAATTTCCTCAAGCGGAGCGATGGCACGCCGAGCTTGAAAGGCTAAGCCCCTCGGCTACGCTCGGGGCACAATCTTAAAGAAATTCTCCTCGGACCAGTGGAATGAAGAGAGCTCACCCCGCCCTACGGGCACCCCTCTTCACGATGGGAATATCATTCCTACATTTGCCATTTCATTCTTCAATTTTTCGGTTCTTCAATTTCTCAATTTGTACATTTCATTTACAATTCTTCATTTCTCATTTTAACTTCTTTCCCACCCCCGCCTCCGGCGCCCCCTCGACTGAGGGGAGTGTGTCCATTGCTATTTGATTTTTTAGTAAGTTTGGACATGGTATTTCAGCCACAATCCAACTTTGCCATGAATATACTGATCATATTATTGCCTCTGCTCATGTTATTGACCAGTTGCGGAGAGCAAAGTACCGCTCCCGCTGCAATGGGAACAGTAAATATGAGCGTACACCATATATCTGCCGATAAAGACTTCGCACTTGGAACTTCGTATTCTCTACCCAATGGAGAATCCATTTCTTGTTCCATGTTGCGTTATTATCTGAGCAATTTCAGATTTGAAAAAGCAGATGGAACCATGTATACTGTCCCACAAGATGCTTCTTATGTACTTATTGACATGTCTATCCCTTCATCATTGAATTTCTCATTTCCAAATATCCCCGCAGGTACATATACCGCAGTGCATTTTTTGGTGGGAGTGGATTCGCTTCGATCAACGATGGGTCTTGACAAAAGATTGGGTGTACTCGATGTAGGCGCTGCCGCGCAAGACATGTATTGGTCTTGGAATCAAGGATATATCCATTTTAAATTAGAAGGAAGTTATACTTCTCCAAATGGCTCAGGCGATATGCGATATCATATCGGTGGCTTTGGCGGATATTCCACAAAAACCATCAATTGTGTTCGTTCGGTGAAGGTTGATCTTTCCGTAAAACCTTGCAGCATAACTTAAAATCAGTCAACAGCAGTTCATATCGGCGCCGATGTGCAAAAGATCTTCACCGGTAAACAAGCCTTTTCTGTAGCAACAAACAATTCCGTGATGTTTGCTCCCTTTGCCACAACCGTTGCCGATAATTATGCCACCATGTTTTCCCACTTGGTGAAGGACTGAAACACATGAAATCTCTTCATCACATCATATTCATCTCACTGCTCACAGTGGTCTTGCAATCTTGCACGGAAAGCCAATCTCCGGAACAATCTTATGATGTGAATTTCACGGTGCCTTCGAATTTCCCTCAAGCCAAATATGATTTTTCCAAGAATCCCGTGACCAAAGAAGGATTCATGCTTGGGAAAAAACTCTTTTATGATGGCATCCTTTCCCGAGATGGTTCCATTGCATGCGGGACATGCCATATACAATCCTCTGCTTTCTCACAGCATGGACATGATCTCAGCCATGGCATTGAAGATCGCATAACAATGCGCAATACCCCGGCGATTCA
>JBJTFZ010000058.1:0-6511 GCA_046093685.1 bacterium | reverse complement strand
TCAGATTAGTGAATCTTTTTTGATGGACCTGTCAAGTCAAGGCAGTAGTCATATTCAGGTTGAAAATCGCGGTGAGATTGAAATGAAGGGTAAAGGACTGATGAAGGCATATATTATGTTGTAAAACAAAAGCCAATGCATTTGCATTGGCTTTTGTTATTGTGCAGGAGGTGGGACTCGAACCCACACGGATTTAAGGTCCACTGGATTTTGAGTCCAGCGCGTCTGCCATTTCGCCACTCCTGCAAGTGGGAAGACAAAAATACAAATTTCGCTTTAATTCCCAAGCATCAGTTTCTTACCTATTTATGAATCAAGCAGGGATATGTGGTATTGTTCCCGTCTTCGCGCAGGAGTATTGTATATGCTCCCGTTGGAAGATTGCGAACATCAAGCATGAGATAATGTTCATAGCTCACTCCTGAAATGGTTTCGCGGGGTATCTCATTACCAAGCATATCGAATACTCGCCATTCCGGATTTCGAGGATGATCATATGTGATTGTCAAAAAATCTTTTGCCGGTAGAGGATATATGGTGGAATGGGAATGTTCTTCAGAGATGCGAGTGCTCCGCCCAATCGTGATATCATCAATCCACCATCCATCTTCTTGAAATGATGCCCCTGAAAAAAATCTGAAACGGAATAATGTTGTGTCCGCGCCGGGTGTGAAGGACAAAACTTCGGGCTTCCAATCATCCTGATTTGTCACGCTGTCCGCCCAAGGCATGAATTGTGTTTTGTCAAATTGCGCAAGTTGTTTCCATGTCTTTCCCCAATCGTCCGATAATTCAACAATTGCCGAATCCGATTTGTCAACAATAGCCGCATGGCGAAAACGCATCGCATGATCTGCATTGGGTATTGTTTTTATCGGCATCAAAAGGAAGGTGTCTCGCGCATTGCGAATATATTGTCCTGTAGGAGATTCCGTAAGCGAATTCGGAGCGCTGAAGGCAAATACGGAACTACTTGAAAATCTTCCGGCACTATAATAAGACCGTAATTCATCTCCATCAAAATTCTCCGAATACAATGTGCCAATCTGTCCTCCAAATACAAGCCTAATTGGAGTTCGAGCACTTTCGAGTTTGTTTGCATCCGTAATGGTGAAAGCATATTCATACCATCCCTCAATGGGAATTGTATCATTGAATATGCGAGTCACTCCTGTATCTTGAATTGAAATTGAATATTCTTTTACTTTAGCGCCATCTCTGAAAATAGAAAGTTTGCTTGGATTGATGAATGGGGTGATCGTATCAGCTCGGAAAGAGGGGATTTTCACTCCCAAACCAATTATGTTCATGTTTCCAATCGTGGCCGATGACATCAATGCTGGCATTTGTGGCAAGCGAGCTCCACCGGCTGTGGCTTTTGCTTCTTTGAGCGCACTTGTATCCGTTCCGGCAATAACCCTAATCCCATAGGTATATGTTCTGAAAGCAATGAGCGATGTATCATTGAATGTTTCTACATCACCCGGTAATTCAGCTATTTTTACATTGTTCCTTGTAAGTAAAAATCGAATGGGGGCATTCAGTGGTTGATCAAATACTCTGGCTTTCGGTGCTTTCCAAAACAAACGAATGGAAGTTGTGTCAATCGAAGAGGGCCTTGCCGTAAAAGGATATGCCGGTTGAGGTATGCGTGTGTTTACAATTGCCGTATATGCATCATTGTCAATTTTGCTTGTGCCTGCATTACGCATATCCACCCATGATGGGTAGATGATGCCATCATGCATCGCACAACCACTATAATCACCGGCAAACACATTATTTCGAAAAGGATTGTTTCGTAAATCGCTTTGCGCTTCGGAAGCACGGCGATCCATCCAAGTATCTCCTCCGTCTCTTGAATAACTCACATAACAATTCGTGATGATATTGTTTGGATCATCCCTGGAATCCAAATACATGATTCCCAAATCTCCATTAGTTTGGTCGAGAGAAATCCAATGCCAAAACTGATCATTTGTTTCAGTAGAGTGCACGATGATTGGTTTCGACCATGTTTCTCCTTTATCTGTAGAACGAGAAAAATACACATTGGGAATGCTGTCCGCCGACCATGACAGATATAACCACCCTTTTCGTGGACCATTCGTGATATCGCATGTAAGCGAAGGATACGCTTCTGCTCGAACTCCTCCCTTGACGGTGTGCCTTACGCCTTCATCAAGGAGTTTTGCTTTACCAAAGGGTCTATAAGTCTGAATCAATCGCGGAGAGGTGAATGTTTTTCCACCATCGAGGGATTTTGCGAATCCGATGCTTGATTTTGGACCAAAATTCCAAACGGTATACACTTCTCCCTCAGCACCTGTGACTGTCAATGGAAAACTTTGTCCGAATGTGGTGTCCTCCGAAATACCTGATACACGGTCACTCACCGGGACCGGCACGGACCAGGTATTTCCATTATCCGTTGAATATACATTCACGATTTGTGTGGAAGAGTCACGATTGATCACACGCTTCCAAGGAATGTATAAACGGTTTGCAAAAGGGGATGTGGGTGAATTGTCCACCCAGATATAATATTTATCTTCAAAAGTTGAATCAGGCGTCTGATCACCCAGATGTTGTATCACCGGGATATGTTTTGTCCATGTCACACCTCCGTCAGTTGTTCGAGCAAAGAACACACCATTTTCAGGAGATGCTTTTGTTCTGTCTCCGAATGCTCCATACACCAAATACCCCGTGCCATTTCTGCTGAATGCTACTGATGGATCATTGCTGGAAGTCATCATTTTTGGTGGTTTGCCCAGATTGACATTTTTCCATGTTCTCCCTCCATCCATCGAATAATACACCCAAGCAGAAGAACTTGCTCGATAATCCACCGCAGACCCGATGAGATTCATCGGATTGGTGGGATTGACGGCAATCGAAGATTCATTTTGCACAGGTAATTGATCCGTTTCCGAAATGATCATGTTCACATCATCAAAAAAACTCGGATTTGAAAGTGCATTCGTGATCATGGGAACCATCGGGGTCAGTTCAATATCAATGCCGATATCCGGAGTGGGGTGGGCGGATTCCATATATCTTTTGAGTGCTTCGCCTGCTCTTTTGATATCGGTGGTGAGGTCAGCTTGACCAAATGTTGTCATAAAACAACAACAGAACATTAATTTTGTGAGGAATGCAAATCGTAAAGTGCGCATCGATGAAATCTCATATTTGTATATGATGCAAAACTATGTTTTTCAGACTCATGGAAAAGCACGAATTTTACGCAAAAAGCAAGACATCTGATTATTGGACAGCATCATGAAAACACTCGGTAAATCTGGTAACTTTTTGGCAATCGACTCCAAGTATTCACAGCTTGATACTTCTGCAGTGGCAATCGTATCGGCGCCTTATGAACATACCGTGAGCTATGGGGGTGGAGCCGGCAAAGGACCAAAAGCCATTCTTGATGCCGGCGCTTATGTGGAATTTTATGATGATGAATTCAATAGGGAATTGTGTTTTGATATCGGCATCGCAACATTAAAACCGCTTTCATTTGGGAAAGCAGTTCATGCCAAAGCATTAAAGATCATTGAAGATCAGGTATCCGCTCTTATTGAAAAGGGAAAATTCGTTGTTACTCTTGGGGGTGAACATACGATTTCGACAGCACCGATCAGAGCACATTTCAACAAATTTCCTAAGATGTCCGTATTGCACTTTGATGCTCATTCCGATTTGCGTGATACTTATGAAGGGACTCCGTATTCCCATGCATGTTTTATGTCCAGGGTATGCGAATTCATGAAGCCTTCACGCATCACACAAGTAGGTATTCGAGCTCAATGCAAAGAAGAAGCAGAGTTTATTTCTTCAAAGGGCGTGAATACATTTTATGCTTCTTCCATTCGCAGAGGATTGCATGGAAAACAGTGGCAAAAAGCCGTGGTGGCAACATTGGCAAAAGAGGTCTACATAACCTTTGATGTTGACTATTTCGATCCTTCCATCATGCCCTCGACAGGAACCCCTGAACCGGACGGATTCATGTATTCGGAAACATTGGATGTGTTCAGAGAGATTATCTCTTCAGGAAGGAAAATCATTGGTTTTGATATTGTGGAACTTGCACCTGAAAAGAAAGTTCATCACCCGGATCTTACCACTGCAAGACTTTTGTACAAAATGTTGAACTTTGCTTTTGCAAAAAAGTAATCAGGTTGTCCTCAATTCAAGTGAGTGTCCGTCAAAGACGGCATAGGTAGCAGGAAAAGAAAGCCAATGTCCGAGATTCATGTAAGTGCCTGTTTCAAAGGTGATGACCTCGGCCTTGTGCTTATGCCCCATAATTACATAATCATATCCTGATTCCTTGATTTTCTTTTCCGCGAAATCGCGCAATCCATCACCGATTGATTGTTCGCCGTACTCCTTTGCATCAGTGTGCATGCGGCTACCTTTGGAGGCCCATGCTGCGATTCCGATACCGATATCGGGATGAATCAAACGAAACAACAATTTGCTGAAACGGTTTCGCAGAATGCGTTTGAGGATAAGATAACCGGAATCATTATATGCTTTTCCGTCTCCATGCGAGAGGTAAAAAGCAGTATTGCCAATCTTGAAATCTATGTCATCCTCGTGAACGGTTATTCCAAATTCATCCTTGAAAAATGACACATGTCCAAAGTCGTGATTTCCCATGAGATAGGTGACTGATTTCCCTTTGTCAGTCCATTGTTTGAGTTCTGCAAGTGTTCTATAGAAGTGTTTGGGAATCACGGTGGAGTATTCAAACCAGAAATCAAAAAGATCTCCAATGATGAACAGGGCATCGCAATCATGCTCTATGCTCCGAAGAAAGTCAATGAATGCACTTTCTCGTTGATGATGTTGTTCTTTTGTTCCAAGACCGAGATGAATGTCCGAGATGAAATAGATCATCTGTATACACTTGACAATTATCAATAATAATCACCATGAAACTACGAATTCTCTGCGAATACTTCATTGCCATGTTGTTTATCACATGTGCTCCGGTCCTTGCTCAAAACAAATGTTCTTCGGAACAATTGATTGATGGATCAGAGCCTTTGATTGCGATTGGTTTGGATACAACAGGACATTGGTGGGCAATCACATCGCCGTATTCCAAGAGATATTCGATGATGATTGATGGGAAAAAAGGGATTGACGGGGATTCTCTTTCTCAGCCGGTATTCTCTCCAATGGGCGAGAATCATGCCTATGGCATGCTCAGAAATGGAATATGGTCCATCATTACAAAAGATTCAACCATCTCTTTGGGAGCAGGGAGACCCGGCATCATGACATTTTCACGGTATGGTGTTTTTGCATACTCAGTGTTTGAAGGACAAAGCGAAATATTGCACATAATCAAGGAAGGTGAACATTCTTCACATCAGTTATTGAATAGATTGGGTGAAGTTCAGCTCAGTTTTGACGGTAGCTCTTGGGCATATCGATCAAAAAATGCCTCGGGAATCGTAATGATTCTCAATGAAAATGAAATTGGTAGATATGAAGAATGCATACTTTCGGGATTCATGATGGATAATTCTTTGATTCATGCGGGAAAGCAGGGGAATATCTGGCGATTGTTCAAAAATGAAGAAGAATTGTTGTCGGCTCCTTTTTTGCAGCATCTTCACATCAATCAAACAGGAAATGCAATCGCCTGTTCATATGGCATGGGTACACGAATGAGCGGATGGCTATATTCTCCTGATTTTGTTCAGCCCCTCGAAACAATGGCATATGATAGGATAGATCAAATAGTGATGCACCCTTTTGAGCCTTTGATGGGACTCCTCAGCGCAAGAGCCGGAATGAATTTCATCGTGATGAACACTGCTGAATATGATGCCGGAATCAATGTGGGACAACTCCGTTTCACACATGATGGAAAAGAATTGTTTGCCCTTGGAGATGCACAACAAGACCCCTTTATGATTGTGAATGGACAAAAATTCACGCAAAAAAATGCATTGGACATCAATAGACCTTATGCATTGGCGCCGGAAACGGGAACATTCGCCTATGCCACTTCATCGGCATTGATGATGCAAAGAATGAGTGATAGTTTCACATTTGCAGGGATGATGGCAGACTATGTTACAGCGCCGATTTTTCATCATGCAAACAAAGCATATCATTCACTGGGCATAGTGAATAATCGCTTGTTTCTGATGTCTTGCCGGCCATAAAAAAAGCCCCATAAGGGGCTTCATCATTTCATTCGATTTTCTTTGAAATTTTCCGTTTCAGGATCCAAAATCAATTTCTTCAGTAATTCCATGATCTCTTTATCGAGAATACCATTTGAATTCCAGAAGTGAACCTCATTTGTCACTCCTTCTTCATATCCTGAAATTCCACATACGAGGGAAACATATGTTAGATCCTCGGCGATTTCTCGAACTTTGAATTCATATTTCACACGCCCTGCCATCCAGGTCCCGCCTCTAATGACGGGAAGTCTACCATAGCGTTCAAGAACTTCAACCGTTGTGTCTTTACC
>JBJTFZ010000057.1:0-3951 GCA_046093685.1 bacterium | reverse complement strand
GGTATAATGGTAAACAATACTTAAGAGTTCCCAATACAAGTAGAATTAAAACAAAGGATATCGAATACTATCACCCATATGAACCAATATCTCTTCATCTGAATGCAGACATATAAGCAATCCATCTGAGCGGATGCTTTTAACAATACATGACTTATTCGTGTTTATCAGTAATATTTCCTTGCCAATAAGATTCAAAGCTGTTTTCCACTGGTCAAGGACAATCTGTTGATCATTTGAGATCAAATCAGAAAATATATCTATGAATCTCTTGGTTATTTGATGAAGATTGGATTCATGACCAAGTATGTCTATGACTGAAATCACAGGGGATTGCACAAGAATCGAAGATCCTCCGGAATTGATGTTGATCCCTATTCCTACGATAATTGTGGATAGTGTTTGCCCCAAATATTCTGTTTCCAAGAGAGATCCCGAAATCTTTCCCTCGAGTTCTTGTTTCTTTACAAATACATCATTGGGATACTTTATTGCGATTTGCACATCATTGGGAAGGAGCTCAAAAAGAAAAGCTTGCACTGCCAAAGCAGAGCAAGCTTGATAAAATATCGGAGTTTTAACATTGTCTGATTGAAATTTCTTGCCATAACTAAAGAGGATATCTTTTGAAATTCCTGATTTCCATGTATGCGAATTTCTACCTCTACCCTTAGTTTGTTGATCTGCAGTGACAATCAGATCTGAATGCAAAGACAATAGTTGCCTAGCTTCATCATTAGTTGAGTCAACATTGTCAAAATGGAATAACTTCATGTTAAGGACAATTCAAGGCAGTTTTATTTTTTTGCGCAGCTGTATTTTTGGGATCTCTTTTTAGAGCCTCAGAGTAAGCTTTGCATGCACTGTCCTTATCACTTAAAGTTTGGTACGCAAAGCCCAAATATACATGTGGAATAGTTGATTTGTCGTTAATTTCAAACCATGCCTTCCCGTATTTAATAACCGTCTGAACATCTTTTGCCTCAAGCGAGATTCTACACATGGCCTCAAAAGCTTGTTCGGACTCTTTGACAATAGATGGATTACCGGGTGAGTTTAACAAAGATTGCTGAGCAAGTTCCACGGCAGACATCAAATACTTCTTAGCAGAATCTGATTTCTTCATAGCATTAAATGTATTTCCAATGTATACTCTTCCGGAAATTGAAACTCCATCGAGTGCAAGATATTCTTTTAAACTAATGAGAGCTGAATCATATTTCTGAGCAAGGAAATAACAAGAACCAATAAAGAATCTTGCTTTTACACTATTGCTATCTTCGCAATCTGCGATTCTTTTTTTGAACACTGAAATTGCTTCATCATATCGTTTCATTGATTGCAAAAGGTTTGCAAACCTAAATGCTGTATTACACTTTTTTTCCGCTCCATTAATGGATTTATAAAATGCATCAACCGCAGTGACGGTATCCTTTGAGAAAAATGCTGCATACCCCATTCTTTCATAATCCGTTTGATTTAATCCGGGCAATGAGCGATACAGAGCAATACTCTCTTGAAATTTTTTGGTTTCAAAATAAGCATGGGCGAGCATTGCATTTGCTTTTCCAGTTATGGAATCAATTTTTGTTCGAACAAGCTCCAAATGGATCGCTGCAGAATCATACCTTTTTGCATTATACCATGCTTGCCCTGCATACCATCTTCCCAACCAACCTTCGGGACGCAATAATGCATAACGATTGAACGATGCGCCAGCTTCCAAGAATTTCGAAGCAAGAAAAAATATTTTTCCTTGTTCATAAAAAGCAGTAGCATTCTTAGGGTCTGCTTTTGTTATTTCATTCCAGGTGTTCAGAGATCTTCGGAAATATTCATTAGATAGTTGTTGGTCCATCTCCATATTACCCAACTTATAATAAGAAGAAGCCAATTTGATTTTTGCATTAAGGATAGACTTTACAGGTAATTGTTTCCCATCATTTGCCAATGCTGCTTCATAATTATCTTTTGCCAATTCAAATACCTTTTTGGCAAAGTACAAATCTCCGAGTCCAATATACACTTGAGAATTTTTATCATCTAGTTCTCTCGCAACCAAAAGATTATACTCAGCCTGAAGGACTGAATCAACAGCCAGATAAATATTGGAAAGGGTTACATAGTTTTCGGGGTCCTTATCCATTTTTTTCTTCTTCATCAATGCATTCATGACACTGAGTGCTGATGTGGTTCTTCCTGCTTTGGACAATGCCAAAGCATATTCTCTGTTCAAAATCGGTGAATCATTGGAATTGTCCATAGCCAAGGAAAGCACAGATACTGCGGAATCAGGCATTTCCATTTCCATGTATACATCCGCTGCCAACATGAGAACTTCATTGTCTTTTTTATGTTGGTTGACAATTTCAGGTACATAATGTAAAGCTTCTACATACTCCTTGTCATTTATTGCTCTCTTGAATTGTTCAAGTGTATTTTGAGCAAAAGCAGTATTCCCTAGCAGTAAAATGAAAACAAGCAAAAACAGACGCATCGTGATTTGAACCTATAATGATATAATATTAACGAAGTTTAAATGAAATTGGTACAGAAAGCCAACAGGCAACAGGTTTCCCATTTTGTAGTGCTGGAAGAAATTGCGTTTTCATTACTGCATCACCTGCAGCTTTATTGAACAATTCCGAATCGGTACTTTCAACCAAGTATTTTTTTACAGAGCCATTTCTTCTAACTAGAACACGCAATACTACCTTACCTTCCAAACCTGCTTTTTTGGCTAATTCTGGATATTGGAGTTTTGACATGATTTGCGAATTGTCAACATATGGAGGTTTGTTTACTGAAATAGTCTCGTCAGGGCTTGGGTCCGGATCTTTATTGTCTTTAACTAACTTCACATGCTGTTTTCTGATTTCAAGCATGCCAGGATCAACTTTCAAGGCATCTTCGAACTGAGTTTGCGCTGCAAGTTGATCTCCTTTCTTTACATAGATATAAGCCAATCCTACCGAAGCTTGCCATACTCGGCCATTTAATCTCTTCGCTTCAAGATAGGAAGCTTCAGCCTCCGGAATTTTACCGGCAGAAATGGCAACATCTGCAAAAGCCAAATGATTCCATGGA
The DNA here is from genome assembly GCA_046093685.1 of bacterium. Lineage (GTDB taxonomy): Bacteria > Bacteroidota > Ignavibacteria > Kapaibacteriales > UBA961 > UBA961. The sequence goes on along the minus strand of JBJTFZ010000057.1, from coordinate 864 downwards.
TCTTTTCCAAATTCTTTTACAAGTCCTCCAAGTATGGAAAGTGCATTTTTTACATCTTTCTTTGAAGCATACCATTGACCTATCTTCCGAGGAATACCATAATTTCCCGGCTGAAGTTTTTCGAGTGTCTTATACATAAGAATAGCAGAATCCAGATTTCCTACAGATGCATAAATGTCACCCGCCAAAAGCAATACATCCGGATTTTTGCCATTTTCTTTTAGATCCTGCTGTATGGCAGTATATGCCTTTTGATAATCTTTTGAAGAAAAGGCTTTTTTTGCTTGATCCATATTTGCAAAAGCAATGAAGGATTGCATGCAAAGCATGACTGTGAATGGTAAAATTATTTTCATGATTACCTAGTCCTCACGAATGAGATTATAGCGAGCATGTGAGGGAACAACTCCCTCCTTCAAAAAAAATTTTTGAACAGAAGGGTCTTTTTCCATGAATGTTGCAAATCCCCATGCTAGATTCTGTTTTTCATTTTTCATGTATGCAAATATAGGAACTACAAGCGGATACATATTCTGAACAATAAATCCGGGATGTACAATTTGAGGAGGGATTCGTTTATTCGTCGTATCTGTGTACCCAATTCGCAAAGGTTTCAATGAGGAATCCTTCAAGATATCAGACATAAACCCAATGCCAATGGCATCATGGTTTCGAATGTATTGTTTTAGGGAATCTCTATTGTCATGAAATTTGAAAATAGCTCTTAAAGGTTGACCTTTTTCTGTAAAATGAGATAACACATTTGCATATTCTGAAGATTGTTTCGAAGGAATATGAAATGCATTTTCAAAACCAATGTTTTGGAAAGAGAATTTTGACATACCTTGAAGTATATCTCTAATC
>JBJTFZ010000056.1:0-9993 GCA_046093685.1 bacterium | reverse complement strand
ACCCAATACAATACCAACAAAGGCATCACGCTGAGAATCAGAGTGTGCATCGTTGTTACATCCGATAATGGCAAAGTGGTGGTATACAGACCGGTAACGAATCCCAATAAAAGGAATACGGGCAATGCAGAGGCAATTGCTATGATGTCTCCACCTAACTGAAAAATCGCAGGCGTTGACTTTGCCGCGAAATCACGAATGCGTTTATAGAATGATATGTGATTGTCTGTTTTCATTGATGATCAGGCTCGATCCCATGTGGAAGAAGCATTGCTTCTGAATACATGCAACCATGCACCGAGCAAACTGAGTTGAAGTCGCACAAAAATACATGCTTGACGAATAGGCATTATCCTGATTCCCAAAAATCCGGGAATGGATATGATCATGATGCCAATCAAACAATGAAGAATGATCATCCCAATCATTGAACCTTTATGCCAAGCAAGAAAAGATGTACAAAGCGCCAATATGTAGAAAAAGGGCATGAGCCAGCGGAGCATTTTTCGCGACCAAAGAAACAATGAAATAAGTCCATACTTCGGAGAAAGCAATGCATCCGCCTCTCCAACAGTAGCCATGCCGCATGCGGCAAATCTTTTTGCTTGCTTGAATTCCATTCCGGGTGGAGATATGCGAATCTCATAAGCACAGGCATGAGGATCTGCAATGACTCTCTTATGAGCGAGCAATACATGAAGAATAGGCATATAATCATCGCATACTTTGTCATTAGGCAATGGCTTGCGATGTATTCTTCTCACGGCATAACAATGACCCAAACTTGTAACGGTTGAAGCCAATGCTGATTCCATCGATCGTGTTTGAAGTTCCAATGACCTATAGGCAGAATGTTCTTCCGCGTGATTGTCTTGTGAGACAGACATCGGTGCATCAATCGAAGTACCAATCACCGCTCCTATTTCTTGATTGGTGAATCGAGCGCACATGGAATACAATGCTCCGGGTTGGAGTCTGACATCCGCATCAAGATGAACGATCACTTCGGAATCTGAATGTGATACGAGATATTCATTGACCGCATTTTTTCCACGACGACTGAGAGCATGTACATGAAGTGTGGGATATTGTTCTTGTAATCGTTCCACGATGTTCACGGTATCATCTGTGGAACCATCGCTTCCAACATGCACTGCGCAATGGGTATAATTCTGAGCATAGATTGAATGTATTGCTTCTTCAATGTATTCTGCTTCATTGTATGCTGCAATCAGAATCGCAATATTCGGCAAGTCATGTTCCAAAACATTGGGAGTATCAAGCGAATGAAGTGAATTCTTTCTGATGTTCATCAAAAGTTTCAACAACATCGGATAGAATACATAAGGGTAGATCATCAAAAAAAGAAGAATGAATGTGCAAGCAAGCAGAATGATCATGTACCATGCGCCTCAAAAGTCTTCGAAACGAAATGAGGCCTGCACATAATGCGTCAGTTTTCCGGACTGTGAACGCAATGCATATACACCCTGAAGATTGAATCCTCGGGCTATTTCAAAACCGGCAATGACTTGAGCTCGCAAGGATTCTTCCAAAATTCCACTGAGAAAAGGAGCGGATTCAGAATCAAATGGTCTTTTTGCTTGCAATGGATTTGCTCCATGATTCACAAGAATCGTATCACGACCATTGATTGTGGCAATTTCATTTGCACCATGTCTTTGATATGCAACAAGTATGCGAATAGGATAACGATGTCCACGGAATATGGATGCACCCACTGAAATCTCATCTGAGTTTGGTCTGAGAGAACCGGTGATGAGCGCTCCATCACTCGTCATGGAATTCTGCACATTGAAATGTGAATAGGTATACGGTTGCACGCGAGCATATTCCATCGTAATGTTCATCGCAGGAAAAACATACATGGCTCCCATGGAAAAAGCGGATTTATTCGACCAATAATCAGTACCGATTTTGGAGAAAATCAAATCATCAAGAAGATATGCACCTTTTAGAATGAAATTCTTCATTGGTCTGATGGTGAAATCAAATCCCATCGCGCTATTGTCTCGATCTCGTAGCGAATGCTCCACAGATTTCAAGAATGACAATGGATTGAGATATGCCAAATCGAATGTTCTGTTTTGATAAATCACACTTTCCCAAACAGAGATTTCTCCCCAAGTGGGTCGGAAAGCTGCTCTATGCATCACCAAGGTTTTGGCAGGCATGAATTTATCAGAGCCTGTGGAATTTGTTTGGCCGGGAAGTATGACTTGTCCGAAAGGATCTTGTGGCAGTGACAATAATGATGCATGCGTATATCGATACTCAAATGTCTTGCTTCTTGCTCCAATCATCACTGCATCAAGAGGCGGAGAATTCCTCCCCAAAAATTGATGATGATTGAATCCTGCACCAAGTACTCGCGATTCTCTGCCAATACTCGCATAAAACCAGTCATTGTCATATCGTATATGCGATTCAGTAAAATCAAAGTCGCTATTGTACACCGCGAATTTTACATTCTGTCGAAGCCGTGGATCATCCAATGCAAGGGAACGATCTCCGGAGAGCAATGCGCCATTTGTGATTTGTAAAAAGAATCCAAGATTACCGCGCAAAGTCCCATGCATGCGAAGTCCTGCCTGACCCGTCAGCATTGAAGCAGATGAATCATTCATTCTTTGCGCCGTTTCAATGGATAGCAGAGGGCTCACAAAAACATTAGCAAGAGAATCTTGTTGAAGATAGATTGCCTTTTCATGATTGGACAATAACCCTTCAAAGAGAAATGGTAGTGAATCATTCACGGGTATTGAACTCTCAAAGAGCGTTGCATTGATTCTTTTTTCAGGTAATAATTCACGCTCATAATGCGACAGAACATCTCGTTCAACTTCACTCAATTCCGTTTCTGCTTTGCGAATCACTCGAAGTGCTTGCTGAACTTCACCTCTTTGCAATGGAAGAGCTGAAAGGGAAAAGTGTGGCAATACTCCTTTTGCTTCACAATGTTCGAGAAATTGATAGACAGGATGAATGATTGGAAGATGTTCAACCTGTGCATGTGCCACACCATTCATGACAAAAAAGATCATGAGCATTAGCATGATCTTTCTGTTCAACTGTTGAATATGCGACATGGTATATTTCATTATCGAAGGAATGCCCAATAGACCACATTCAGAATACCCACCAAACCACCTATTGCGGTGATGAGGAATGTATAGTATTGATATTCATATCCGGGAGGACGATATGTTGGTGGCGGACAATAAATCTCATCGCCTGATTCCACCACCACATTTTTTTCGGTGCCTTTGATCCACACATGCGAACGACCTTTGATGATACGCGTCAATTCTTTTTCCGCACCACTTGCATATCCACCTGCTCTATCGATATACCATTGCATGGTTTTGCCGGGTTCGAATGTGACATATCCCGGATTGTTCACTTGACCATATACATAAACACGCTTTGGATTTTCAGGAATAACGATGATGTCACCTGATTCCAAAAACACATTGTCCTCATCAGATCCATTATATGCTTTCTGAATATCACATGCAACCGTTGGTTGACGAAACATGGTATGCATGAGATATCGCGTTGTATCTTCAGCGGTCAAATCTGTGTATTGCATTCCCATTATTGCTCTGTAACGAGGCTCTGTTGAAGCAGGAGCTTGTTGTTCTTTTCTCACGATATAAGCAAGTGGAAGATATGCTTTGTCAGTAAATCCACCTGTTTGCTCGATGACATCTTTCAATTTTGTTTGACCTTGCACAATCGTATATGCACCGGGTTTTTGTACAGAACCAGTTACTTCAACAACGCCTGATATCGCGCCTTTCACGGAAAACTCTTTTTTGGAAACCACAATCACTGCGCCGGGAATCAGTTCCGGATCTTCATTGAATTGTCCATTCTCTTTGAGTGACAATGTTGTGAGCACATCACCTTGTTTCAACTGAATGTTTTCGGTATTCGCATCATCTGTCAGACCATATGAAAGTTTTAAAAGCATGGATGCTTTATCACCTTTCTTATACGCTATGCTGATTGGTCTAATCACGGCTCCGGCAATTGCAATTGCTGCAGTTGATCCTTGATCAAATGGTACAAACACTTGATCGCCTTCTCTGAGCGTTGGATCATCAGTGGAAGTGGAGAGCGCAAGAGCTTTTTCCAAATCTGCATTCGAAGATGTTCCGTCTGAATGAAGCACGGTGATATTGCGTGCCACAAATGAAGGTAATTCTTCATTGCCGGTCAAAGTGCCACCACGCATCGCAGAGCGACGAGCCTCAATCACCGTCAATTCTTTTGTACTTTCCATTGCGGACTGTGTAGTACCTGCATTTGGTTGAGATGGTGATTTCGGAGGTTGATTGGCAAGCCGAATTACCGTTGATACTCGCATTGACGCAGGTATGGCATAAGTACCGGGATAACGAACATTTCCTTTTATGCTCACATATAATGATCTGCATTTTCTCAGCATCACGGTGATTGTGGCATTCGGATTGCGTTGCTTCATCATGTCGATGATCATTGATTTTGCTTTTGCAAGGGTTGCATTCTTGAGTGACAATTCACCGATTCGCGGGACAAGAATGGCATTTTCGGGAGTAACTGCAACATATTGTTCAGTGGCATTTCCGGATAATGTTTGAATGGACAATACATCTCCCGGACCGATGCGATACTGCTCGGGGTCAACGATATTATCCGAAGGCAATAATTCTGCTTTCAGCAAATCCGCACCGGGAGGAGTTGATGACTGCATGAGTTTCGTCATATCGAAATCACTCGAAGAACCCATCAACTGTGCTTGTATGTTTGGTCCGATCATCAATGAACATAGCATGATGAGTACTGTGTGCAGCGATCTGATCAAAATGATTGAATGATTCATGATGCCTTGATGCATTGTGTCACAAGAATTTCCGCTATGCGTTCCGATGCTTTTCCATCCCAAAGCGGTGGGATTTTTCCTTCTTTTCTTGGCATATGCACGATATCGTGCAATGCTTTTGCGATTGATTGAGGATTTGGTTGAATAAGAATATTCGTTCCCAATTCCACGGTGACGGGTCTTTCAGTGGTGGTTCTTGCCGTTATGCATGGTATGCCAAGCACGGTGGTTTCTTCTTGAATTCCGCCCGAATCCGTCAGTACAAAATCTGAATCTTTCATCAATGCAAGAAAATTGATATATCCTTGCGGATGAGTGATGATGAGTTGTTTTCCTTTACGAATGATATCAGCAAAACCATATTCACGAATCTTCGAACTTGTTCGAGGATGCATCGGAAACACGATTGCTCGGTCTGATGATATTTCAGCAAGAATTTCCAGCAATGATTTCAATTGTTCGGGTTCATCCACATTGGATGGACGATGCATGGTGACGAGACCATATTGCTTCGGCTGTATGTCAAGTTCTTGAAGAATTGTTGATTCATTGGCTTTGGGTAAAGCGAAATGCAATGAGTCAATCATTGTATTGCCAACAAAAAAGATATTCTGCTCGGGAAATCCGGACTCTCTGAGAATTGTGTTTCCGGATTCTTCGGTCGTGAACCAATAATCACAAATGGAATCTGTTGCAATGCGATTGATTTCTTCCGGCATGGAACGATCATAACTTCTCAAGCCGGCTTCAACATGAACGGTTTTGATACCGAGTTTGACGGCTACCAATGCACATGCAATCGTCGAATTAACATCACCCACAACAATCACAAGATCGGGTTTGAGTTCAAGACATGTCTGCTCAAAAGCAATCATTACTTTTGCTGTTTGTTCCGCATGTGATCCACTTCCAATCCCGAGAAACACGGTGGGGTTCGGCATTTCAAGATCCTGAAAAAAAGCATCGCTCATTGAGGCATCATAATGTTGTCCGGTATGAACGATATGATGTTCAAATTCAGGAGCATATTTCTGAAATGCTCTGTGGATTGGCGCAACTTTCATGAAATTTGGTCTGGCGCCAACGACTGATATTATGCGATATGTTCTGCTCAAGAGCCGCTTCCCAAAAGCACCACATTCTTTTTGGATCCACGAATCTTCTTTGTAGCATTGCGGGTGTCAATCACAACTTTTGCATTCTTTGTTATCATTGAATAATCGAAACAGGAATGATCTGTAGTGATCACCACGATATCGTATTTCTTCAGCATTGCGGGGGTAAGATTACCTTGTGATTTCATCATCGTGCCATGCACATCAACAGCAGGAATATACGGATCGTGATAGCTCACATTCTTGAATCCATCTTGCATCAGCAATTCCATAACTTTGAGTGCAGGTGAATGACGCAAGTCATCAACATCTTTTTTGAATGCCATTCCCAGCATCAACACTTTTGCTTTTGCAAGAGTAATTGGTTGTTTTGCCACTTCTCTTTCGATCATGCTGCGTACATAGAAAGGCATGGATTCATTGACTTCTGCAGCAAGCGTTATGAAATTTGTTTCAAAGTCATATTCCCGTGCCATCCATGATAGATAGTATGGATCGATCAAGATGCAATGTCCGCCAATGCCGGGTCCCGGAAAAAATGGCATGAATCCGAATGGCTTTGTAGCCGCGGCTTCCACCACTTCCCAAATATTCACACCTATGCGATCGCATAATTGCGCGAGTTCATTCACCAATGCGATATTCACGCTGCGGAAAATATTTTCAAGCAATTTTTCCATTTCAGCAACGGATGGAGAAGAAACGGGAATAACTTTGCTAACGATGATGCCATGTGCTGCACATGCAAGAGTTGTACATGCGGGCGTAACACCTCCGGCAACAATCGGTGTATTGCTTGTATTCCAAGTCTGATTACCCGGATCGATTCTTTCCGGTGAGAATGCAAGAAAATAATCCTTGCCAAGTTTAAGACCCTTCTTTTCCAAAATCGGCTGAACATATTTTGTTGTTGTGCCCGGGAAAGTGGTGCTCTTCAAGATGATGAGTTGTCCTTTGCGCAAGGTTGCGCCAACTGCTTCAGCCGAATGAATGATATATGAAATATCAGGATCCTTATTCGGAGTGAATGGTGTTGGTACACAAATGTATATCACATCACATTCAGCCAATTTCTTGAAATCGGTTGTTGCTTCAAGTGTTTTCCCTTTGATTACAGAAGCCACGAGAGTTGAATCAATATCCATGATATAATTTCCGCCTTTTTGCAATGTGCGGATTTTATGTTCATCGATATCAAAGCCAATGGTTCTTACTCCGAGATGTGCATATTCCACTGCTATTGGCAGTCCCACATAACCGAGTCCGATTACACCAACCGTGATGGTATGACCCTGTATTGATGCAAGCAAAGCATCTACAGTTTGAGTACCGGTGGATTTTTTCTTGATAGCCATGATTTATCGTTCTCTGTGATATTGCTGTGAATAATAGTCTCGATATTGCCCGGACAAAATATGTTCACACCATTCCGGGTGTTCTTGATACCATCGAACGGTATCTTGCAGGCCTTTATCAAATGGAATTCTTGGACTCCATCCCAATTCTCTCTTGGCTTTTGATGCATCAATCGCATATCGTTTGTCATGCCCGGGTCTATCCTTCACAAAGTGAATGAGGTCCTTGGACCTACCGAGAATTTCCAATAATGAATGAACGATATGAAGATTGCTGCATTCATTATCTGATCCGATATTATACACTTCTCCGGGTTTTCCGATTTCATAAGCGCGTTTGATGGCATCACAATGGTCTTCCACATGTATCCAATCTCGCACATTCATTCCATCTCCATATACTGGCAATGGCTTTGATTCCAATGCATTGAGAATCATCAGCGGAATGAGTTTTTCCGGAAATTGTCGCGGTCCATAATTATTCGAGCATCGTGTTATCACCGCGGGAACATCATGTGTATGATGAAATGCACGAACAAACATGTCCGCGGAAGCTTTTGATGCAGAATACGGCGAATTTGGTGCCAAAGATGTTTCTTCAGTGAACATTTCATCGGAATTCATTTCCAATGATCCATATACTTCATCTGTTGACACTTGTACAAACTTTTTGAGCTTGAGATTTCTGGCAACGGTAAGCAGAGCAACGGTACCACCGATATTGGTGTCGATGAATGGCGTTGCATCATTGATGGATCTATCCACATGAGATTCAGCGGCTATATTGATGATGCCTTCCACTTGATATTGCTCGCAGAGACTATGCATCAATTCTTTATTTTGAATCTCGGCATGAACGAAAACATGTCTGTCATCCTGCTCCAATGATTGCAGATTTTCAAGATTTCCGGCATATGTCAATGCATCGACATTGATGATTCGAAGATCGGATTGAGAAGCAAGCATTTGCATGACAAATGTGCTCCCGATAAACCCTGCTCCTCCGGAAACGAGGATAGTTTTGTGGCCGGTTGCGGACATGAAAGCCAATATGGTTTTAATAATTCTCAAAAATACGGAATGACGGCTCCGTTACCAATAGAATATGCCGTACTTGCAAGGATTTGAGCCATAATTCATTGTGAATGAAAGGAACCGGAACCACTTTGCATCGTGTTTAACGAACATCTCATGATTCTCCCAATCAATCTCCAAGTATACTATGAATATCATTGTCATCGGAAGCGGTTTTGGCGGACTTAGTGCTGCGATTCGTCTGCAAGCACAGGGTCATCAAGTAACAATCGTAGACAAACTCGATAAACCCGGCGGGAGAGCATATGTGTTCGAACGCGACGGATATACATTTGACGCGGGTCCGACGATTATCACCGCTCCATGGCTCATTCATGAATTGTTTGAGGTTGCTGGTAAAAAGACCGAAGAATATGTCAATATCGTGAAAATCGATCCATTTTATAATGTTCGTTTTGAGGATGGCACCATTTTCCGATATAATGATGACAAAGATTCAATTTTGAAACAAATCGAAGCATTGAATCCGGAGGACTTGAAGGGATATCATCGATTCATAAAAGATGCAGAGAAAATTTTCAAAGCGGGTTTCGATTTGATTGACAAGCCATTTACAACGATCGGTTCGATGTTGAAAGTTTTACCTGATTTGATCATGTTGCGTTCTGAGCGTTCGGTTGCCGGCATGGTGAATCAATATATCAAAGATTACAGATTGCGTCAGGTATTCAGCTTTCATCCACTATTGGTGGGTGGAAATCCTTTTCAGACAACTTCAATTTATGCATTGATTCATATTCTTGAACAGCGCTGGGGTGTATGGTTTGCCATGGGAGGCATGGGCGCATTGGTGAAAGGCCTCGTGAATGTATTCAAAGACATCGGTGGAAAGATACAGCTTGGCACCGAAATAAAAGAAATTGTGATTGATGATGCAACAAAGCGTGCAATTGGTGTGCAGACTGCATCGGGGGAGTTTTTGATAGCGGATATAGTCGTGAGTAATGCAGATGTTGGCAATATGTATATGAAAATGATTCCGGCGAAGTATCGCAAAAAGAACACGGACAATCGCATGAAGAATCTTCACTATTCCATGAGTTTGTTTGTGATGTATTTCGGTACGACAAAAAAATATGAAGATCTCGCGCATCATGAAATCATCATGGGTCCAAGATATAAGGAACTCGTTACCGACATTTTCAAAAAGAAACATTTGGCTGATGATTTCTCATTGTATTTGCATCGTCCTTCCGCAACGGATCCATCTCTCGCTCCTGAAGGCTGCGATTGTTGGTATGTATTGTCTCCAGTTCCTCAACTTGAATCCGGCACAGATTGGTCAGTGAAAGGTCCTGAATATCGCGATCGAATCGTGAAATACCTCGAAGAACGCTATATGCCTGAACTTTCCAAGCATATTGTCAGCGAACATTTTGTTACTCCAACATATTTCCGCGATACGCTCAACTCACATCTAGGTAATGCATTCGGTGTGGAACCAATCCTCACGCAATCCGCTTGGTTCCGTCCGCATAATCTTTCCGAAGATATTCCAAATCTCTATGTTGTAGGAGCAGGAACTCATCCCGGCGCAGGT
>JBJTFZ010000055.1:0-4777 GCA_046093685.1 bacterium | reverse complement strand
ACTTGAAATAGCAGGTCCCCATGGAATAAAAGACCATTGCGGATGTATCCAAGTGAAGTATTCGTTGATATGTTTTCAATGCTTCATCATATTGCTCTTGCAATTGCAGATCTGAAGCCTGTATGAAATACTCAAGAACGATTCCCGCCATTCTGGTTGAATCTGCTCTGGAAAGTGGCAGGGGTTTGCTTCTGAAAAAAGAAGGGAGTGGTTTGACTATTCTCTTGCTTGAGGTTGCTATCTGTGTTTCAGGAAGGGAGGAAGCACACCCCGATATCATGATCAATACGAGAGTGATCAGCGATTTGTTGAGGGATTGTTTGCTCAATGCCTTCGTCTTCATCAAAAAGTGTCCATGCATAAAAAAACCCCGCTTGAAACCAAGCGGGGTGATTGTTTCAGTGTTCAGATCACTTGGAAGCAAGATCTTTCATCATTGCAGCATAGCCCTTTTTATCGAGCGTGCGCAATGCGCGAGCAGTTGCCTTTACAGTGATAAAACGACCTTCTTCAGGAATCCAAATACGCTTCTTCTGAAGATTGGGAAGAAAACGTCTGCGTGTGCGATTGTTTGCGTGAGAAACATTGTTTCCATAGCGGACGGTCGTACCGGTTAATTCACAAACCTTTGACATTATCGTATACCTTAAAAAAATAGGTTGTTCAATTACTTTTTCAGACTGCAAATATAGTGGATTATCCCCTTACAGACAAACTATATTCCCCTGAAAATTCTGGGATTATGGCGTTTTACCGATTTCTTGAGCACGATTGAGGCGTTCATACAGGCCTTTTTTCAGGACAGAAAATGAGAAAATCGGCATTCCTGTGGCTTTTTGGGCTGAAATCAATGTTGCATAGACAAGTCCATGATGGACCCAAAATATCCAGTTGATCCAATAGTATGTAGAGAAAGAAAATGCTATGTGGGCAATCATCACATAGGGTGCAATGGCTGTCATGGTTTGTAATTCCGGTGACATCCGAGTTCTCAATTCCTGATTGCGTGAAGCTTGAAATGTCTTTTTGAACAGATGCACGAATAATGATGCATATGCCACAAAACCCAATGTTCCTCTTTCTGCAAGCAATCCCGAATGCAGTGAATCAGAGAAGGAGATGGGATTCATTTTCGAAAAGTATTCATAACAACCCGCCCCAATACCTGTTATGGGATATTCAGCCCAAATGGAAAATCCTTGAAAAATGGTTGAAAGTCTTCCGAAAAAGGATTCACCCACAATGGAAGTGCCACGCCCGCCACCGGTTGACAATACATCTACAATCCCGCCGACTCTTTTCGTGAATAAATCAAAGACGCTGATGCTCACATATTGGCTGACGATTGCATCGGTGATCAATATCAATATGAATCCACCGGCAATTGATGAAAGAAGGGCGATTTTCTTTTGTGATTGCTCGAAGATCAATGCCCAAAGAGTGATGAGTGATATTGAAAACAAAGCAGTCAATGAAAATGTGAGAAACATTCCAATGATTGCAGGTATCACAATGCAAGCCCGAAGAACTCTTGATTGAAGAAATGGCTGTGTGCCACGCAAAAAGGGAATCAATAAAAATGTGAGTACGAGCGTATTGAATTGTGCATAAAAAGAGGGTTCACTGAATATGGATGTAGCTCTGAAGAAATTCTCAAATCTCAAACTAAGCTGCGTCATATTATCCATTGAGTGATAATTTCGAATGCTGATCGATACATTGTTGATCGGAATCCATGCCAATGGCAAATCAAAAGCACGCGCAAAAATCTGATATATTCCGAAAACATTGATTGCAATGCTTATCACAAGCATGAATCGAATGGCCGATCTGAAGGCTTCGGCAGAATAGATTCCGGAAGCGAATGTGAGTATGAGAAGCCATTTAGACAGAAAATTCGTGCTTGTTTTGAGCCATTGAATCTGCATCTCCGATGACCCGGAAAGGAGGGGAGCAAAGACGGAGGCATATTCTGCAAAGAGAATCGCGAATAGTCCTGCAAAGGCCCATCCCGGCAATGTCTGCACGGGGACTCCCTTCCATATACACTGATACAATGCAAAAAAGATCACGAGCCATGAACTCACATCAGCCGGAGTGATCCCATATGTGCTAACATTGAAGAATTGATAGATGTTTATCCAACATGCCACGAAAACAATCGATATGATCCATGCATGTGACTTCATGATGCAGTTCCCAATATGCCGGATAGTGTTGCGAGATCATGAACAGGAAGAGAACATGCATAATCCTGACAGAAGTGCATTGCAAATTCTTCATTGGTGTTTTGTTTGGCAAGGCTTGGTGCAAAAGATGCAATATCATTGCCGGATTCATTATAGGCAATCACAGCATGAGGAAGATATGTGTGCATGAGAAGATTCAAACATGCATCACGCTCCTCACTCTTTCCCAAGCCAGATATCACGATTTCAGATCGCGGACCTGTCATGAACATGAGTGCAGTCAATCCCGCGGAAAATCCCATTGGATATGATTGTAATTGTTTTCCCTGAGCACGCAGAAGGGAATATGCGATACTCATGAATGTTGAGGAACCGGTAAGCGCTCCCAATTTGGCATAAGTCATGATTGCAATGGAAGTACAAGATGGAATCGCTCCATCATAAGCCGATGCATACTTGTGAAAGGACAATTCACAGGTGTCTGATTGCATGATTCTGCCATCTTCTCCTATGAAGGTCTCATCAAAGAAGTTGGCCTGTGCCATGCATTCCTGCATATACATATCTTTTCCGGTTGACATATAGAGTTCAAACTGCGCATGCATCAAAAATGCATGATCATCGGCCATACCTTTGATTGATGCATGACCATTACGATATCTATGCAATAATCCATTTGCATCAATCATTGTACTTTGTATGAATGCATATGCTTTTTCCGCTGATGCAATCCATTCAGGTTGATTGAATGTTCTTCCGGCATAGCTCATGGCATATATCATCATGGCATTCCAATCACATAGAATTTTATCGTCGAGCAATGGTGGAATGCGTTTCTCACGATATGCCAGACATTTCAAGCGAATGGATTCATATAGTTCAGGTTGTGCATTCTTATGAGAATCATCCAAAAACAAACTCAAGATATTTTTTTCGGTGAGTCTTCTTTTTGCTTCATCAATATAATTGCCTTCGCTTGAGATCTTGAAACATTGGCTTGCGAAAGTGAACTCTTCTTCAGTGAGCAAGTCAGATAGTTCTTCCTCCGTAAACAGATAATATGTTCCTTCTTCGCCTTCACTATCGGCATCCTCGGCGCAATACCAAGCACCTTCGGGAGAGGTCAGCCGAGATTGCACAAATGAAACAAGTTCAGCGGCATAGTTTGCGAATACATCATCTTTGGAATATAACCATGCTTCGGTCAATGCTTCCAGAATCATCGCTTGATCATATAACATTTTTTCAAAATGAGGGACGAGCCATTGCCTGTCCGTGCTATATCGATGATATCCAAATCCGATTTGATCTTTCATTCCACCAAGTGACATATTCCTGAGAGTACTCAGAGCCATGTTCGCCAATTGTTCATTCTTGGTAAAATGTGCTCTGCGTAGAAGATATACCAAGTGATGAGGACTTGGGAATTTAGGTGCAGTTCCAAATCCGGCATATTCTTCATCGAATCGTTCAATGAAAATCGCATCGGCCTTTTCAAAAATATCCCGTGGTAATTCACCGAATTGTGATTGAGTATGATGCTCGGTCAATTTTTCAACAATGTCCTTTCCCGAAGAGATGATTGCATCTCGTTCATTGCGCCATCCTTCGGCAATCCGAATGAGAATGTCCTTGAATCCAATGCGTTGTGGAATTGACTCTTTCGGAAAATATGTACCTGCAAAAAAGGGGAGTTTATCCGGCGTCATGAAAATGGAAAGAGGCCAACCACCATGGCCGGTCATAGCCTGACACATTTCCATGAGCGCAGCATCGATGTCCGGTCTTTCTTCTCTGTCTACCTTGATGGCAATGAAATGTTTGTTGAGCAAGTTGGCGATTTCTTCATCTTCGAATGACTCATGTTCCATCACATGGCACCAATGGCATGTGGCATAGCCAATACTTACAAATATTGGTTTTTGTTCTGCAATGGCTTTTTCGAAACTATCATCATTCCACGACATCCATTCAACAGGATTATAGGCATGTTGCAACAAATAAGGCGAAAGCTCATTGATGAGAGCATTCGCCTTTGATATAGTGTTCTGTGATTGTTGATTATCCGCCATAACGCATTTTGATATTGGGGATCAAGTATTCTTTGAATGTTTTTTCTGCATCATAATCCGGAGACCAATTCCAATCATTTCTTGCTTTTGAGTCATCGACCACTCCCGGCCATGAATCGATGATCTCTTGTCTTTTTTCTTGGGGTTTGAAAGCAATTGAAGCATTCGGAAATTCGGTTTGCACCATTGATTGAATCTCTTCGGCAGTTGGAGAGAATGATGTCACATTATACACTCGTGTGCTCAGATTCTCCAAAGGCGCGGAAGCCAGGCCCAATAAGGCTTTCACGGCATCAGGCATTGCCATGAAGGGAATTTGTGCATCCTGTCTTACAAAGCAGTCATAGTGTTTTCCTTGAGCAGCATTGTGAATCATTTCAGGTGCATAATCACTCGTGCCGCCTGTCGGTACCGTAAATGCGGAAATCAATCCCGGAAAACGAAGTGCACGGAAATCTACGAATCCTGATTCCTTTTCAGGAGACAATCTGCGATAGCAATCGGAATAATATCTTC
>JBJTFZ010000054.1:0-2118 GCA_046093685.1 bacterium | reverse complement strand
TTGTTTCCGATATGGAGATTTTGCGAGAAGGATTGTCATTCACCATAGATACAGTTAAGCAAATATATTCGCAATATCCGAATGCGGAAATCTATTTGCTCATCGGCGAAGATCAAGCATATCGCTTCAAAGAATGGAAAGATTGGATTGAATTGATGTCGCTGGCAAGATTATGCATTGTTCAAAGAACAGAAGATGCGAATGTTCCATCACTAGTGGAAGAATTGGTACGCGGACACAATGTTCTATCTCCGATTATTTTGAATGCTCCAATATTTCATGTTTCATCTACATTGATTCGTGAATCCGTGTCCAATCAAAAAAGTATCTCCTCCTATGTTCCTGAAACAGTTGAATCATATATCCATTCACATCACTTGTATCGGAAATCATGAAAGAAAAAGCAATCGTGTTGATGAGTGGAGGAATGGACTCCACCGTTTGTGCAGGACTTGCAATAGAACGCGGATTTGATGTATATGCTTTGCATGTGCATTATGGACAAAGAACGCAAGAAAGAGAGGCGCAGGCTTTTAACGATGTATGCATGTTCTATGGAATATTTCAGAAATTGGATGTTGATATTTCCTATTTGGCCAAGATTGGTGGAAGTAGTTTGACTGACTCAAGTTTTAGTATTGAAAAAGCAAATCTTGATCATGATGGAATTCCCACAAGTTATGTTCCATTTAGGAATGCAAATCTCCTCTCAATAGCAGTAAGTTGGGCAGAGGTCATTGGAGCAAAACACATCTTTATCGGAGCGGTGGAGGAGGATGGCAGTGGGTATCCCGATTGTAGAAAGACGTTCTTTGAATCATTCGAACGCATGATTGAATATGGGACAAAACCGGATACTGATATTACAATTCAAACTCCAATAATTAACAAGAAAAAGTCACAGATCATTCTCGAAGCGAATCGAATTTCAGCGCCATTGCATCTTACATGGAGTTGTTACTCCCAAAATGAAACTGCCTGTGGAATATGTGATTCTTGCGCACTCAGATTACGTGGATTTTCGGAGGCTGGATGCCAAGATCCGATACCGTATCAAGAAAGATTGGCATAAAAAAACCACTCATTTGAGTGGTTTTTTGAATGTTATTGTTTTACGAATGATATCGTTTGTTTTCCGCTTGGCGAATGGATCGAAATGAAGTATTGACCGGGGGAAAGAGCATGATAAATTTCATGCAGTCCGAAGAGATGATTGCCACTTTCAAAGAATCCCAGCTGTTTGTTCATCATTGTTTGTCCAAGTGTGTTGGTTATCATGATCGATACCATGCCACTTTGGAGGGTCTTGAATTCAATGACCGAATAATCCAGAATTGGATTAGGATGAACGAATCCCTGACTATTTTCTGAAATATCATCAATGCCTGTTGTTGATGATACGATGAGTTGTATCGGTGTCATGAAATTCCATTCATCACCGCTATCACCTCCATTCCCATTGACAGCATTTCCTGTTGCCATAAGATAGTAAACCCCTTCCTGAGTAGGTGCTGTCCATGTAAAAGAAAATTCTGCTTTTCCGTTTGTCATGGATTTGGGTGCTGATTGCACCAGTTCAGATGAGGATTTTTTAAGACCTTGACCGGCGATGACTTCAAGTGTACCACTATTCGTATTTGCATTAGGAGCAGACTTTACACCGATATTTATACCTGCGGCAGATTTTGATGTATGTGCTACTGCCGCGATAAATTCCGTCTTGGTGCCAGGTTTCACTGTGAATGAACCTGATTTACTGGTCATTGTTACTTTCGTCAATGATGAAGGTGCCCCTCCATGACAACCTCCACATCCTCCGGAAGTGCTTAGTAAACTCCCGGGCTTGCCATTCGGATTGGCAAGAAGTGAAGTGGTTACAAAAATACAAGCTACAATGAAAGTGAAAACAGATTGCATAAGTATCCTTTTGAATTAGTTTGAGGTATTGCCAAATAGCTTGATGTCAAGTTCGATGTTTTCACCAACCTTGCTACCAATTATATCGCCCTTGCCAAGCACATTGAATTCTTTCAATGAAACTGAAAAATCAGCATCAACCATCACTAGATCGCCTGCTGCTCTTTTACGAGTCGCATCGGACTCCAAGATATATTTCAC
>JBJTFZ010000053.1:0-3330 GCA_046093685.1 bacterium | reverse complement strand
GTCCTCAATAAAGAAGATCATTGGGAAATTTTGAGTTGTTGCAATCGTTAGTGCAGACCAAAATCCATTTGTCGCACAAGATGCATCACCACCCAATGCAACTGCTATTGATTCTTTCCAATCATCTTCTTTTAACACATTGGTTCTATACACTGCTGCTTGGGCCCATCCAACTGCGGGGGTGAATTGAGCGCCGACATCACCGCTTGCCGGCATGATTGTAACGCCCTTTCTAGAAGGCAGATGATGTACGACACCTATGTCTCTACCACCGTTTAAACTTCCGGTATTGGAAATGGGACCTGCAAATGCCTCTTCAATAGTCATTCCTGCAGCAAGAACGAATGGTCTTGAACGATAATATACTGTTGCCCCATCATGAGGATTATTGAGATGATGAGCCAATATGATTTGACCAAGTTCATGGCCCCTGGCCGAGAACTGATATAGGACCTTCTTTTTGGCGGTCAATTCATTTTCTTCGATGGTGTCAATCAATCGCGAAGTGATAAGAGTCTTCGCTATGTCAATCCAATCTGATTTGGTGAGAATCATAGATGTAGAGAGCTGAATCTTTGAAACAATATGCAAAATTACAAATACTACGCTTTTGTTTGGGATACTTATTGAATTTTGGCTTTAAGAAATATCATATAAATTCATGAAGATGCTGAATCAAATGAGTAAATTTGCTGTTATTATGATTTGATAGACGATAACATTATTCAGGAGTATTCCATGGTTAACCATCAATTGATTCGATTTATCATGGCCATTGCCATGATTATTGGCGTCCATTCCGTTTCCAAGGCGCAATTCACGCAGCCATATTTGATGAAAGAGGGGCTGCAATCAGTAAAAAAAGCAGCTGCCGATTCAGGGTGGAAAAACCCTGTACTGACTTCGGTTGTGACTCTGGGAGACACAACCGGACTTGGACAAGCGTCGGCCCTTATCGGTGGTGGGTTTGACATGAAAACGGGCAGATCCACTGTTTGGATATATGTTCTTGCAGTTACTGATGCCACAGGAAATTCAACAACAAAACTTCTTGCGTATATCAAAGTGCCTTTGCTTGGTTTGCAGCAATTCCCACTTCCCGCAGATGCTGTACCGGGTGATGTGCCATTTATTCCTGAGGATTCCATCCCAACATCGACCATTACCAATTCCGATATGGTTGCAACAAAAATTAATGCGAATCCCTCCTATCAGGCATTTTCAAAAGCGAATCCCAAAGCAAAGTCTGCCTTCATAGTTTTGTTTGCCAGCCCATTTGCTTTTCCTGAAACTCCTTTTGTGGCCGGAGATCCATTATGGAATTTCAATTTTACCGATCCCGCTGATTCACTAGCTCCAGCAATGTCATGTTTCGTTCATGCAGTCACAGGTGAAACAGTTTGCTTGGAAGCTCCATCCTCGGTAGATGAGCAGATCGCAGAGAATAACTCGCTTTCGATGACTATTCATCCAATTCCTCAAGGAATCAATGGACAAATAAATTTGCCCGACATTAAAGGTGGGCAGGCTTCATTAGAGGTGATGGACCTGTTTGGAAGAATTGTTTTTTCAATTTCATTGGTTCAATCAACTTCAGGTCATAGAATACAGTTGCCAATTTTACCTGCCGGAATGTATGTTGCCAAATTCATTCATGAAGGTACTATTTCTTCACTCAAGTTTATTCAGCAATAAGACACATGTACGATATCACCAAGCAACAAGACCCTGAACTCTTTTCAGCCATTCAGGGTGAATTGTCCCGTCAAACGGAAAAGATAGAGCTCATTGCAAGTGAGAATTTCACTTCAAGGGCTGTCATGGAAGTTCAAGGCTCGGTACTTACCAATAAATATGCAGAAGGATACCCCGGCAAACGCTATTATGGTGGTTGCGAATGGGTTGATGTAGCTGAAGATCTCGCCCGTGAACGCCTCAAACAATTGTTTGGAGCCGAATATGTGAATGTTCAGCCCCATAGTGGAAGCGGAGCAAACATGGCTGTGTATTTTGTGTACCTTAATCATGGGGATACTGTTCTTGGGATGGATCTATCTCATGGAGGGCATCTCACCCATGGATCTCCCGTGAATTTTTCCGGAAAATTCTACAATTTCATTCCCTATGGTTTGGATAAGGAGACCGGAAGAATTGATTATGACAAAGTAGCCGATTTGGCTAAAGAACATAAGCCGAAAATGATCACAGTAGGTGCCTCTGCATACTCAAGAAATATCGATTTCAAGGCATTCAGAACAATCGCTGATTCTGTGGGTGCATATCTTCTTGCTGATATCGCCCATCCGGCAGGGCTCATTGCAAAAGGTAGATTGGACAATCCTGTTCCATATTGTGATATCGTCACAAGTACTACACATAAAACCCTTCGGGGTCCAAGAGGTGGCATCATCATGATGGGATCCAATTATGAGAATCCATTTGGTGCGGTTGCACCAAAATCAGGCAGAAAAAAACTCATGGGTGAACTCATCGATTCAATGGTCATGCCCGGTATTCAAGGTGGACCACTCATGCATGTCATTGCCGCCAAAGCCGTTGCTTTCAAAGAAGCATTGTCGGATAATTTTGATGCATATACCATTCAGGTAGTTAAAAATGCAAAAGCCATGGCTGATGCATTGCTCCATAAAGGATATGACATCGTGAGTGGCGGTACCGATAATCATCTCATGCTTATTGATCTTCGCAATAAAGGTCTTACCGGTAAGCAGGCTGAAATAGCACTTGATTCCGCCGGAATTACATGTAATAAAAATGCAGTTCCATATGACACTCAGCCACCATTGGTAACGTCCGGTATTCGTCTGGGTGCCGCCGCCATGACATCGAGAGGTTTCAAAGAAGAAGACATGAAACATATAGCAGAATTCATAGATGCAGTCCTATCAGCAATTGATGATTCAGCAACAGCTGAAAAAGTGAAGGGACAAATCAAGGACTATTGTAAAGATTTCCCAATATTTCCATCTGTGTGATTTCTCAAATACCAATTGAAAAGCGGTCAATCCAATACCTGATTGACCGCTTTTTTTATAGTTTCTTTGCAATTTTCCCTTACAAATTGTAGTTTACGCAAAAATCATACCACGATGCAAAGCAGCAAGTGCATCAGGCGATCCACCCAATTATGACGCCATGATTCTCATAGATTCGATATTGATGGATGAGGCAATCATTCAAGAACATTTCTCTTGTGACCTTCAGGAATGCAAAGGTGCATGTTGCACAATTTCCGGAGGTGAGGGTGCCCCATTACTTAATGAAGAGATTCCTCTGATTGAAGAGTGTATTCCTCATGCTATGGAATAC
>JBJTFZ010000052.1:0-9635 GCA_046093685.1 bacterium | reverse complement strand
TCTTTCAACATTGCAAGAATTTGTTTTCCGAGATCGAAATGAAAGTTTGCTTTCAAACCTGAAAAATATCCTGTCACGATTGAATCCGCATTGACGATTTCACCAACGAGATAGACATCTTTTTTGACCGACTCAACTCCTTTCCGAAATTCCTCCCACCATGCTATGCTTTTATGATGTTCATTAAGTTCATACACATGTTGCGCGGCATCAAGTCGAAAACCATCAATGCCCACTTCACTCAGCCAAAACTTTGCATGATCAATCATTGTTTTACGTACGAATGGATTGTCGAAATTCAGATCTGGCATTTCTCTCCAGAAAAATCCATAATAGCGACCTTTGCTTGCATCATTGGAATCAACCTTATGCCATTGCCAAGGCAATCCTTGATTATAAGGTTGGGCTTGCCAGCGATGCGTCTCTGATTCATCAGCCCAGAGATAATAATCACGGGAATCTGCACCGGGATTAAGTCGTGCTGTACTAAACCATGGATGCCGGGTGCTGGTATGATTTACCACATAATCCATGATGATGGAGATATCACGAGCATGAGCTTCTTTGACAAGTGTCTTCAAGTCCTCTATTGACCCATATTCAGGGTCAATCGCTCGATAATCCATCACATCATATTTATGATATGTTGGAGAAGGATGTATCGGCGTGAGCCAAATTCCTTTGATTCCAAGATCTTTCAAATAATCAAGTTTAGAAGTGATTCCCGGTATGTCTCCGATTCCGTCTCCGTTTGAATCTGAAAAGGAGCGGACAAAAATTTCATAATACACCGATCCGGGATTATTGCGCAATTGCTGAGTTGAAGCAGTGCTGGTACATGCAATTATTGCTAGGAAGAACAAAAAATACTTTCTCATTTGACGGTCAACGGATATGTAAACATGGTTTGTTCTGATCTGAACTGCAGAAAATATGCACCTGATGAAATCTGCGTTCTTGTCAATAATTCCTCTTGTAAATCTCCGGGTTCTCTTGCAGAAAGCAAAGACTCACTCAATATTTTCCCATTCATGTCCATCAAGAGAATAGTCATGCCTCGAACGGGAATATTCAATCGAAAATTGATACGAATCTTCATGCTGTCCAATACATGACTCAAATATGTGATGAGAGGTTTTGTCTCAACAGATTTTACCGAAGAGGGCATAGGTGGAAAAAAGAATTCAAGAAATTCATTGAGCTGAGCTCTCCAATTCCCCCAGCTATGTCCTTCATTGAGTTCTTTATATCGGTGAATATACCCTCGTTTCTCCATCACTTGTTTGAATTGCTTTACCAGAGAGATCAATTGTGGGATATCATAATTTCCGATATCGGCATATACCGTGATTGGAAGAGGAGGATAGACATCATAACCGGTCATGATGGAACCAATAACATTGCTGGATTGTGCGGCTACTTTTGCAAACACTTGTGGAGATTTGAGTGCGCAATACAAAGCAATGTTACCACCATTCGATGCTCCCGCTATTGCTCTATACTCTGGATTTTTCAATGTTGAAAATCGATTGTCAACCCATTTCATGATTTCTTCAGAGATGAATTTCTCAAATTGAACAATTGAATTCCCGGCATATTCTGATGTGCGATTAACTGCAGGTACAAATACCGCAATTATGGGACGAATCTTGTTCATGGCAATGAGTCTGTCTATGACTGCGGGTGCTTTGGCCAAATTCACATAATCAATTCCATCATGAAAGAGGATGACCGGATACTCCTGAGATTGAGAATATCCGGGTGGAAGATAGACTTTGATTGCACGAGAATTATTCAGTGCGGATGAACGAAATGTTGTATCAAATATGGTTCCTCTCGGAATGTCTGCATTCCCAATCAATTCGGGTTGTTCTGGATATTGAGGCATCCGTAATTCTGAGTTGGGACCAAATCCGCCGGCGCAAGTCAATGGATTTTTGGGATCCAGAATCCAATTCGTTCCATTGATGAATTTATAGTCAATGCGAGCATCGCTTGGAAAACTCTTCTTTACATAGTGTAGGTCGGTTCCTGCTACACTTTGCATTGTATCTCCTCGTTGTGACCATTGTGTGTGGTCACCTGTCACGATGATTCTTTGAGTACTTCCTCGATAGACAAAAATGCAGTCATTCTCTCTAGTGAGCGGAAACACAGTATTCTTTTGCATGAAAGAATCAATTGCTGCTTTTTTGGCAAGTGAATCAGGAGATTGCGAAATCTTCTCAAGCAAACCATTGAAATCTTGTGCAATAACAACTGTGCATGTTAGAAACAGAGCAAGAAGCAATTTCATCTTCATACCTATTGGACGATGAATGGATGATGTCCTATCACAGAGCCATATTCATCGATGTGGATGAATACATAGGCACCTGTCGAATATGGACCGATATTCACTTGTGCATCTGTGATTGTTTTTGTGTCAATCACATTGCCTTTCATATCACATACTTTTCCCAAACCACCAATCTTCTTCAATGTTATGATTCCTTGTTCGCCGGATTGCATTGGATGTGGTTTCATGCTTTCTTGTTCATCTGTGGCTTCATTGATGGATGTCACTGGCCATGCTTGAACATCAGGTTTCGGGATTTGCTTGGATGTCAATACATGAAATTGCCCGGGTTGAAGAGTGAGAAGATTTCCTTGTGACGAAATGTCTAGTGATGATCCGGTGAAATAATCAAACCAAGTACCGGGTTTTGGAACTTTGGCAAGAAATGTTCTTGATTTCATGTCGAAATTTGCAATGATATATGCATCCATGTCCGGATGTTCAAGTAATACGGTTCTTAGTGTGTCAACTCTTGAAGCTTTGAATGTTACTTTCGATTGTAATGATGAAAATGTTGGGAAAGCTCTCAGACCAATCAATGCAGCATAGGTTTCATAGAGTCTTTTTCTGCGAGTATCATTTCTATATGACCATCTTTGTGGTTTGACGCTTAATCTGATGGATGCATTATCGGTGCATGTCTCTGTCAATTGCAAGCCGGCATCATAACCGATTTCTCCGAATTGCCATATCATGCGTGGTCCCGGAATGGGGAAGAACATGGCAGCCATTGCGCCTGCTCTTTGGAGGGCAATGGTGGTATCTCTTGTGGTATATCCACCTGCAGCTTTGCCATAGCAGAAATTCTTTTTGATGAGTCGTTCTTCATCATGACTTTCCATATAGGCTACATTGGCGGGAACATTGAGTGAGCGATTTGCAAAATAGACTTGTGAGGTTCCATTATCGGATTGTCCCGTGATCCAACCCATGACAGCTTCTGAAGAAGTTGGATTCATATTATGCCAAATCATGTATCCATAATCCGTCAATTCGCGTTCTTCTCTTGCATCTGCAAAATGTTCAAGGATGAGATAAGCGT
Source organism: bacterium (assembly GCA_046093685.1). Classification (GTDB taxonomy): domain Bacteria; phylum Bacteroidota; class Ignavibacteria; order Kapaibacteriales; family UBA961; genus UBA961. The sequence goes on along the minus strand of JBJTFZ010000052.1, from coordinate 6,255 downwards.
TTGTGTCGAATGACCGTATACGATTATACATACGTTTGAGAAGTCTGACGCGAGATGAATCATAGGAACTCCATCTTGCCGTATTAGATCCATAATCCACTTGTGTAAATCCTTTGGACAAATCAAATCTATAACCGTCGAATTTGAATTCTTCCAACCAATAGCGATTGAATCTGTCGATATATCGTTGAAAAGCAATGCTTTCATGATTCATGTCATTAAATACATTGAAAGGATGCTTGGCTGTAACATTTGCATAGGGATTGATTGCAGATGGCGGACCATATTTTCCATCGGCCCAGATTCTGATGAGGGGATTGGCACCCGTCAAATGATTATGTACAACATCGAGAATCACTGCCATTCCCATACCATGTGCTTTGTCAATCAATTCTTTCAGATCAAGTTCGGTGCCATAGTATTTGTCAACAGCAAATGGGAATGCCGGATCATAGCCCCAAGAGATATTTCCTTCAAATTCAGTGATAGGCATAAGTTGAATCGCATTGATTCCAAGTTTCTTCAAGTATTCCATGGAATCAATCACGGCACGAAAAGTTCTTCTATCCGTGAAATCACGAATGAGCAATTCATAAATCACAAGATCTTTTGCGGGGAATCTGGTGAATTGTGTTTTCCATTGATAGGGAATTTCTTCTTTTTGATTTGACGGACGCATGGTGAACACAGAAAGGAATTCATCAGTCTTGTCTTTTGGATAGCGCTTCAAATTTGGATATCGATTTTGTGCGATGATTTCATCATCATTGAATTCGCTAAGCACTTTTCGAGCATAAGGATCTGCAACGGTGATAGAGCCATCAATGACAAATTGATATCCATATTCAGTACCAATTTTCAGATTAGAAAGAGCATACCAATAATAGGCACTGTCTTTGTCGATCGTCATCCTATTCATTTGATATTCAGGAAGAACCTTATAATCATTGAAATCACCGATGAGATGAACTGTTTTGTGATATGGAGCGAAAAGACAGAATATAACCGTGGAATCATCGATGACATTCAAACCTTCTTGGATATTTTGGGGCAAGGCGGCTTCGACTGTTTTTGCAAAAACAAAAATTGTCATGGAGACCGATTTTACATTGTTTGATGTATCTGTGGCTTTCAATGTCAGAATGGTTGTTCCGGGTTTTGAGCTTGAAAATGTGTATCGAAGAACTGTATCGGTTGCAATATCTTTGAGTAATGAATCGCCCGAAAACAATGCAAGGGATTTCAATTGTGTGCCATTGATTTGCACTTTGCCTTCGATTGTCAATTGTTCATTCTGTTCAATGTTAATGGTTGATTGAGAAGGAATGGCAAAGAATGGTGTCGCACCGGGTCTAGAGACCGGTAGATAAATATCCTTTCCGCCTGTCTCTTTCCCTTCTTGGGTTGATGAAGCACTACGGAAAACGAATGTCAGCTGCAGAATTTCTTCACTTTGCGGAACATTGTAATAGGAGCGAATATTAGGAATGGTTAAACGCCAGCGATCTGTGCCTATGCGGGTGAGTTTGGTTTCGGGAGTATTTTGTCCCCAATTGGTTTTTACATAGCGCCAATCCGTTGGCCCGGTTGAACGATTTGTTATCACCCCGGTATGGGCATAAACATCTCCCGAGAAGCCACGAAGTCCGCCTGTACCTCTTTCGGCATTAAAAATAATTTCAACCGAACCATTGGGGTCGGGAAGTGCCGGAGTTGATGTTATGACTTGGGCATTCAATGAAAACCCAAGCATCGAAAACACAAAAACTACAGATATCCAAAACATGATCTATTTCCAATAAATGAATGACATAAGCATGCGCAAAATTACGCAAGACATAGTAGAATGCCTCATGTGGTGGAAACAAAAAAGCCCTCTCGAGCATTCCCGAGAGGGCTTGAAACTTTACCATTTCGTGAATTAATTATTCACGATGATTGTGCCTGTTGTTCTATAATTGCCTGACTCAATTGTATAGATATATGAGCCTGCTGATACAGGAACATTATTTGCATCTGCTTTGTCCCAGTACAACATATAGTTTGCTGGAACCTGCATTTCATTGACAAGTGTGCGTACCAAATTTCCACGGATATCGAACACTTTTACAGCGATTGGCTGAGCTGAGTTTAATACGCGATAGCGAATCATGGAAACTTCAGTGTTTGAAGTTGGATTCGGGAACACAGGGCTGAGATCATAGGCAGTACCTTGACCATCACGAACAGCAGTTGTATTACCGGTGATGATGAGTTTGAAATCTGACAAGCCTTCTGCTTTACCTTCTGCCTTACCATCTTTTCCATCATTGAACACCATGCCATAGTGTGTCACAACATCGGTGTTATAGAATGTTTTTGGTACAAACTTATATGAGAACACATTAGGAGCCTGCTGAGTCATCATGCCGATTGCTTCATTTCTCCAGCCATCAGGATCGAATGTTGTCTTTGTACCATCAGCACTGCGGCCTGCATTTGCCCAGAAACCAGTACCGGCACCTGAATGAAGAAGACATTTTGCTGCACCATTCATTGATGCAGGACCATCAGGTTTGACATCTGCAGCAAGTGGATGCATCTTGTCTGTGAATACAACCATTTCAACTTCTTTGTCTGATGAGTATTTACCATCGGGTGAGAAGAATTTGATTGCATCATAACCGGTGTCGCCACCTTCTTTTGTGTATGGAATTTCTTTTGGTTCATTGCTTGGAGCAGAGATGATCAATTTAAAATCAGACAAACCTTCTGCTTTACCTTCCGCTTTACCATCTTTTCCATCATTGAACACCATTCCATAATGTGTTACAACATCGGTATTGTAAAACACTTTTGGTGTGAATGTGAATGAAAAGATATTTGGAGCTTGCTGAGTCATCATGCCGATTGCTTCATTTCTCCAACCATCAGGATCGAATGTTGTTTTTGTACCATCAGCACTGCGACCTGGATTTGCCCAGAAGCCAGTACCTGAACCTGAATGGAGAAGACACTTTGCAGCACCATTCATTGAAGCAGGACCATCAGGTTTTACATCAGCTGCGAGTGGATGCATTTTGTCTGTGAACACAACCATTGTCACATCTTTGTCAGATGCATATTTACCATCTGCAGAAAAGAACTTGATGGCATCATATTTTGTGTCGCCACCTTCTTTTGCATAGTTAATTTCAACTTGGGCAATAGCCGGAGCTGAAATCATGGCGCCTACCGCCAAAAGAGTAAGGAATTTCTTCATGAAAACACCTTGGTTAAAAAAGTATAAAAAAAAAGATATACTGAGGAGCTTGAGAAGAAAGCAAAGCCATGTGGGGCATGGCTTTGCAGATATTATGCGAATTTAATAAACAAATCGGAAACAATCATTCCTTAGAATTGAAAGTTTATGGATTGATCTCGATTCCGGGATTTCCGGAAACTTCACTGCTGGGAATTTTGGCCAGAAGTTTATTGTCATTCCAAGATAAACCTCTGATATTACTTGACTTAATGCGCTTCAAGTAATGAAATCTATCGCCTTCAAAGCACATTTCGAGTCTGCGTTCTTTTCCGATAAGATCGAGCAAAGCGGATTTCCCGGTGGTTGTATTATCATCGGTAAGACCCGCTCTTTTGCGAATGAGATTCACATCGGCCAATACTTCAGATTCGGGTTTCCCGATTTCTAGTCCGGCTTCGGCATGGATGAATAAGATTTCTGCATAGCGAATCACATTCACATTGGCGATGAGCGTGTCATATTTTGTGCAATAGCGTGTGGACCCTGACTGTTTCACATACTGTTGTTTGCGAAGATCTGAGCCGGGACTTGCATCCAATGCTGCCGCGAAATCAGGAGAAACGGTGAATGGTGGTTCGCCGAATGCTGTTTTCTGATACATACCGCGAATGGCGCCAAAAGAATTTGTTTGTGTTGTCAATGCCATTTGGAAAATGGACTCTGAATTTCCGCCTTTGAAGAAGACATCGCGAGGTGTTGAGGCCAAACTGAATTTTCCACCTTTTTTGATGAGATCAGCATAAGCATATGCATTCGCAAAATCATTCTTTTGGAAATAAACTCTGGCCAAATATGCTTGGGCAGCAGATTTTGTTGCATAACCATCACGCTTCGCATCACTCAACAGATTTTCACCTGCTTTCAAATCGCTGATCACTTGCGTATAGCAGTCTTCAACGGTGGAGCGGCCTATTGCCAAACCGGCGGTGCCTCTCGTGGGTGCAGTGCGCAAAATGACGCCGGGTTGTGAATTATCAGATTTGAAACCATATTGATGACCCCAGATACGGAGCATTTCAAAAGTCATCACACCGCGAATGAATTTACACTCACCTTCGATTTGACTTTTTTGTGCATCTGTCATGTCTTTGATATTTGGCAAAGAAGCCAAAACATTATTGATGGCATTTATTCCTCTATAGGAATTATCCCAGAAACCACTGAAGGATGGGGTAAAGAGAGACATGTTTTGTGTCCAGATCTCCAAATATCCATAATCACTACCTGCATAAACGATATCACCCGCAAGAGCTTCAGTAGGTGATGCGGGAATACCCGAGCCCAAACTTCCTTGGAGTGAGCTGTAAATGCCGGACATTGCTACATTGACCGAACGCGCATCGGACAATGCTGCTTCGGTGGACAATTGTCCTTCATTGCGAACATCCAATACATCAGAGCAGGAACTCAGCATGAGTGTACCGGCAAGGATGATGGAGAACATTCTCATTATTGACTTTGTATTCATTGTTATACCTTATTGCTTCAAGTTTAGAAATCGACATTGATACCGAGTGTATAGGTCTGTGCTTGTGGCGGAGTGAGATAAGTCACGCCTTGATTACCATTTCTTTGTTGATCGCCATTATGATCTCTCACGACTTCAGGGTCCCATCCTGGGAAACTCGTGAATGTGAGAAGATTGATTCCGGTGAGATAGACTCGGAAGGTGGAGAATCCCATTCCCTCTGTCATTTCTTTTGGCAAAGTATAACCAATGGTTAATTGTCTCAAGCGCAAAAAATCACCATTATAGATATATCGATCGGTATTGATGTCTCGATTTCCTTTGAGAGTCAAACGAGGAACATCTGTTTCTTGTCCTGGTTCGGTCCAGCGATCAAGTGTCTTTGTCATTTGATTCCATGAGAATCCCATATTGCCTACCAAGCGCTTGCCGGCATCATCATAAATCGTATTTCCGAGTTGATACACGAATTGTGTGGTGAAATCAAAGTTCTGATAACGGATGGTATTTGTAATGCCACCAAAGAAATCAGGATAATTCTTTCCTGTTGGCACTCGCCATCCCGCATTCCATGGAAGCGGTACTCCAAGCGTATCACGAGCTTCTTCAAGAGTGAGTGGTCGACCATTCAATCCATTGTTCGTGATTACTTTTCCATCCGCTCCGGTCTCGGTTGTTGGACGGAAATAAATTGGGAGTCCGGTTTGAGGATCAACACCTGCAGAACGAACGATGAAGAATGTCGCGAAAGGATATCCTGTGATTGCTCTTGTTTCACCAAATCCCAAATCAACACCATCAGGATTTGTGATTGTACCCAGAGAAAGAATTTTGTTCACATTATATGTGATGTTGAAGTCGGTGCTCCATTCAAATTCCGGTGTGCTGATATTCACTGTACGAATATTGAATTCAAAACCATTATTGCTCATTTCGCCAACATTGTTGATCACGGAACTGAATCCGGAAGATGATGGGACGCGTTCATTCAAGAGCATACCATAACTCATGCGATCATAATATCCTACTGAACCGGAAATGCGATCATTGAACAAACCGAAGTCAAATCCCAAATCCAATTGTCTTGAGGTTTCCCAAGTAAGATCGCTATTGGGCAATTGACCGGGCATCGTACCGGGATTTCCATTGTAATTACTTCCTGTGCTGTACACACCTTGCCAGGTGAAATCACCGATCGCAGCATTTCCTGAAATTCCATAGCTGGCACGGATTTTAGCGAATGTGAGAACTTCATTTCCTTTTAGGAAGTCTTCATTGGAAAGAATCCAAGCAAATGAACCTGCAGGGAAGAATCCATATCGATTGTTTTCTCCGAATCTGGATGAACCATCCGTACGGATGCTCAAGCTGAAGAGATAACGATCCATCAATGTATAACTTGCTCTTGCCAAATAGGAAACGAGTCCGAATTCAGTGCCGAATGCATAACCATTTCTTACTGATGCTGATTGCGGAGTTGAGAAATAGTTATTGGGGAATGTAT
>JBJTFZ010000051.1:0-9371 GCA_046093685.1 bacterium | reverse complement strand
TCTCCGATGCTGTCGCGTGTGCGTGCATCACTTGAGAACACAATTGCATCACTATAACTCAAAGCATCAACTGCAGTGAATTCAACTTCGAGCTGACGGCTCTCTGCAGGCTGAAGTACAAGCGGGGTCTGTGCGCTGATCGAAGGCCAGTTCTTCAGTTTGAACACAGTCGGATCCTTCGGCAAGGTATAACCGGTAATCGTGAGTTCTGCATCGCCTTCATTGCGAACAATCAATGGAAGAGTCACATTCGTGCCTTTCTTGATCGTTCCAAAGTCAATCTCACTCACATAAATAACAGGTTCACCTACCACTGCTTTAACCGTTCCTTTCTCTGCTATAACGCAACCATCATCCATCAAGAATGCATCACGGAATTCTCCCTTCGCATCACTCTTGAAACTGACCTGCAAGGTCACTTTACCACCGGCTGGAATTGTCAATGGAAATGTTGCATTCAATATCGTAAACCCTTGAGAGCCACTCTTCAATGTCAAGTTCTTCACCGTTGCCGATGAGTTCTTGTTCTTGTTCACAAGATCGATGGACTTGGTGATCGTCTCACCCGGTTTGCATTTACCGAAGTCTGTGTCATTGGCTTCAATGTCTACGGCAAATGCCTTATACATGATGTCGATGATCGTGTCATTACCCGCACGGTCTACAAAGACAAGCATACCACGAGCATCTGTGGCAGGGTCAATAACCTTCAAGGACCAGTCTGTCTTGATCGTCGTTCCAGCAATGAATTCGCGGTTCACATCATAATCAAATTCATAATTATAACTCGAATCCAAATCCATGTAGATAAGGGCAAGATTGGATCTCACCAAAGGATCGTCGGGCTTATCGGTTACGATCGCTGTACCGGAGCCATTTGCTCCCACCACTGAACCATCGCACAATTGTTTCCACTCAGGATTGGGTTTGACGGTATCTTTTTTCTCCAAATCACCCAATGCAACGGATGTGGGGAAGCCATAAGAGTCAAAACTTGCAAATCCATAAGCATAAGCCGCAAAAGGGGAAGTCGAACGAATGCGGAAGACGCCGTCACCATTAAGCTGAAGACGCTTCATTGAATAGTTCTTACCACGGATTGGAATTGCGAACTTGAAGCCCGGCGCAGGACCAAACTGTACACTGACTTTTTTCCAGGTGAATTTTCCATTGGATACAGTGGCAAATTCCAAATCATCCGGAATTGCACCATCGGGAGTATTTTCGTAAACAAGATTTACGAATTGGCGAGTGAAAGGAAGGGAACCTCCTTTTGCATTCGGCGTGGCAAACACGATTTCTTTTTGATATTGCTCAAGTGGAGTGAGAACCATCTGGAATGGATCGCTCACCACATTATCATCGGTTTGACCGGGGTTATAGAGCATCACATAAATTGGCTTATCAGCTGCGATGACCTTACAAGGTGTGCCACCACCATTGACCAATGAATTGAGGTCACCATCAAATGCACGACGCTCAATGAAGGCATCGCCTTCCCCGCGTGAATTCAATGTAAGACGCATCCAATCTTGTCCGTCACGGGTAACTTTTGTGTCTTTTTCTTTTGCAAACACGCGAATCACCGGAGCCTTTTGCCGTCCAACGATTGGCGTCACATGATATTCTTTTCCCCATGTAAAAGTGGGAAGTTCCATCTCATTTATAACATCACATGCATAAACGCCTGAAGGCACATTCGCACATTGATTGCCTGATACAACGCCGATTGGCTTTGTTGCTTTCACGAGCGATCCGGAAATATCGCAAGCATCACATGCATCGGCAAAACACCATACATCACCTTTGTTCATGGTGACTGTTGCTTTTTGTCCTTTGCGAAGTCCGCCCGTTGTGCGAGATCCATTCGTTCCACCCATTGTGAATGTCACTTCCGTGTCATCATAAGCGGCAATGATATTGGAAACCGAGGGTAAATCATAAGTAGAACCTGCAGCAGTGTACTGAGGATATGCGGCAACAACATATTCTGTTCCGAATGCACTGACAGGAATTGCCAGGAATCCATCGGAAGTGTATTGATAACGAGCAACACCATAGACTACTATTGGAGCTCTCGATTTAACATAAATAGCTGCTTGTTGATATACCTGCTCCGCAGGTGCTGAAGCGGTAATCGACTTTGAATATGGGAAACCATCACCCGGGCTGTTGCGAAACTCAATCACATCATTCGGAACGGTAACCTTGGTGAGTTTTACACCTTTTCCTTTCACTTCAACCGTCACTTCTTGACGAACGCCGGAAGCAACAAAAATTCTCAAGGAATTGTCGCCACCCGGAACTTCTTCATAAGCGGGAGGAAAGGAGATGTAGAATTCATTACCTGCATTGGACCCTGCAAGCAGAGATGGGAGTTTCTTTTTATCGATTCCACCTGCTTGAGTGAGCGAGAATGCTGATACCATCAGCATTACAAGGAGAAGCACTCTTTTCATAGATATATTGGTTTAGTGAATAAAGTATTTTCAAATCATGAGCTTTGGAGCTGTGCAAGTAGCAATTTATCAAGAAACAAGCAATTGCCAAACTATAATTTTACACATATTTCAAGCGCACATAATTCTCGGCAACAGACTCCCCTTGCCAACGGTTCCCAGAGCTTTATAATGTGAAAAAAAAAGACTCGGATTATTGAAATCCGAGTCTTTCATTAGAGTATGTTCCGGTTTACTTAGTTTTTATCCCAGAACAGTTTATCGGCGGTGGTTATGCCGGTAGGCATATTTGGATTATACAACCGCTCACTAAGGGGATACAAGAATCTAACCGGTGTTGGTCCAACTGCATTTGCTGGAGCAGTCAAAGTTGGTATGCCGGTGCGTCTCCAGTCTGAAAAGGTTTCAGGCTGTGTATACATCGCAAGAAACTTTTGCTCCATCACATGCTTCAATGTCAATGCTGATGTAGGCATAACATCGGGTCTTCCGAGATATGTGGTTACCTCTACATCACCCACACCTGCAAGTGCCATGGATGCTTTGATTCCATTTGTATAGGATTGCTTGGCATCAACATCTTCATTCTGAGCCACTTTGATTTCCGCTCTGATGAACATCATTTCAGCATAGGTCACCAAAGGCACAGGTGAGTTTGAGCTTGCAAATAATGGACCCGGATCGCAATCAATTGTGAATTTGCCATCCTTGTCAGCCAAAATATATGCATCTCTGCGAGGATCCTCAGAACCATTCATGAGTTCAACAAGCTTCACACCTACTGTCATGTATCCACTTCTTTGGGACATAAATTGTGACAATGGGCTTTCACCGGTTGGATCTTCTGTAAAATTGACCATTGCATCATCAGCCTGTGCTCCAATTGCGCTTGCAATTGAAGTAAGAGCACTTCCGCTGTTTCCAAGTCTCCAATGATAACGAGCCTTCAATGCATGTGCCGCTTTGATCCACTTTGCCATATTACCTGCATAGATCACATCAGAGGCTGCAGTTGGCTTCAATGTGCTTGTGGCTGAACCACAGTCAGCAATACCATCATCAAGCATTTTTTGAATCCCGGCATAGATGTCCTGTGCTTTATCATATTTGGGTTTCAAATTGGAATTACCACCAATTGCCTCGCTAAATGGTGCATCGCCCCACATGTCGGCAATATGACCATAGGTGGCAGCCATAAGAATGCGTGCAACGCCACGATAATGAGGGGAATTTGTTTCTGTTGCCTTTGTCTCTACGATTCGCAAACTGTTCAATGTGGTTTGATACAGTGTTTGCCATGCATTGTCAATGTCAGATTCAGTTTGCTGATATCTGTTGATTGGCTCAAATTGGCGATCAACACCTTGGAAATGTTGCATCCACACGCCTGTGAATCTACTGAGATCACCACCCACGACATATGCGAGGGATACTTCGGCGGATGGAAGCACAAGATTGATTGGTGCATCGACCGGGTTGTTTGGATCGACGTTGATTGTGTTGTCAACCCAAGAATCACAAGCCGAGAAGGTCAGGGCCGTGAATCCTAAGATGAATAGAAAAAGATATTTTTTCATAATGATATTACCTATCGATTTAGTAGTTGAAGTGAATGTAGAAATTAGAATCCGAGACTTAGACTGAACACATAACTCTTTGTATTCGGAAATTGGAAATAATCCATACCTTGACCATTCCCATTTCCAATCAAACTTGTCTCAGGGTCAATTCCTTTATAATCCGTGCTCAACCAAAGGTTGCGAGCAGTAAATGCCAAGCCAACTCTTGAGAGCATTGAACCTTCCAATATTCCTGAAGGCAAATCATAAGAAACTGTCAATTCACGCAAGCGAACATAACTTGCATCTTCAACGAAGTCTTCGGACTGCGCACCGAATCCACCACCATTACCAAGATACCAAGCTTGGCTCAATGGAACTGCGGTATCATTTGTTACCCAAGCTCCATTTACTTGACGAACACCGTCAAACACTTGAAGCGAACCACGATTTTCTGTCTCTTTTGCCATACCATAGTTCACCAAAGCTCCTCTTGTTCCATTCCACATTACGCCACCTGATTTGATGTCCAACAATGCGGAAACAGTCAAGCCATTGTATCCCAATGTAAGTCTGGAACCTGCAATCCAATCAGGATTGATATTGCCAAGTTCACCTTCTTCACTGCTAACGACAGGATAACCATTTGCTCCGATGATACGCTTTCCGGTCACCGAATCTCTCGCCCATTTACCACCAAAGATTGTACCATATGGTTTGCCTGCAACAGCGCGAATCTGTGATCCGGTGAATCCATTGATATAAATGTTCTCAACACCTTCTGCGAGTGAAACAACCTCACTTGTGTTTTTCGCCCAGTTCACATTAAGATCTGCGGTGAAACCATCAACTTCAAACAAACGGGCACCCAATTGAATCTCGATACCACTGTTTTTGATGCTTCCTGCATTCATCAATTTGCTTGTGTATCCGCTTGATGCGGCTGTTGGCACAGCAAAGATTTGATCTGTGGATGTATTGTCATAATAGTTGACATCGAATGTCACTGTATTATTGAACAATCTACCTTCCAAGCCGATTTCAACTTCAGTTTTCATTTCAGGCTTAAGGTCAGCCGCGCCGAGTGAACTTGACATTTGGAAACCGGCATTACCATTGAATGGGAATGTGATGCCATTTGTCCAGCCATCCGCAACACCTGCTTTTGTGAACAGTGTTTGCGTTGCATAGATAGGAGCATCTTTTCCAACCAATGCATAAGATGCACGCAATTTCAAGAAGTTGATTTCTTCGCTTGGGCCCATAAGCTCACTGAGAACAAGACCCAAACTTCCTGAACCAAACATGAATGAATTATTTGCTTCTGGCAATGTTGTTGACCACTCATTTCTAAGCGTTGCATTCACATACAAATAATTTTTGTATTCCAATCTACCATCGGCGTATAAAGCTGATGTGCGCTTTCTTGTTAATGATTGGCCGGGAGTCAATGTGCTAGCATTGGACATATTGTAAAATCCCGGAATCACCAAATCATCACCGGTGGCATACAAGTTTTCCAAACTCTTTGAATACATGTTTTGACCAAGAATCAAACTACCTTTCAAATCCTGATCGAATTCTTTACGCAATGTCACAATGAGATCGCTAGTGATATCACTATTGAAATATTGATCTTCAATGATGCGACCTGCCACATAAGAATTTGAATTCACTGCATAGATTTGTTTTCTACGATCAGAGTAAAAATCCTGACCCACGCGATACATCACGCTGATCCAATCAGCAGGTGTATAATCGGCTTGTGCATAAGCAACAATACGATTCACATCATCGGTGAACGGTGTATTGTTCACAACCCAATATGGATTATCAAAACCTGCAAATCCACGATAGGTTCTTTGTCTGCCATCTTCAAATTGATATGCTTCTGAATTCTCTGCACCATCAACGCCATTGGCATTATCGAAAGTGATGGGAGTGCGAAGCAGACCGAGCATAACTCCGGAAATATTTGAACCTTGCTGAATTCTTGTTCCACCGGATTTTGTGTAATTCACAGATCCGGAAACTTTCAATTCATTTGAGAATGCATGATCACCTGACAAACGAAGTGTTGTTCTCTCAAAAGTGTTTTTCGGTGTAACACCGGACTGATTCATATTTGAAAGAGACAAAAAGAAGTTTGACGAGGTATTTCCTCCGGACAATGAGAATGAATTTGTTGTTGTATATCCCGTACGGAAGAAATCACCAAGATTGTCATATGGAGTGACTTGCTTGCCATTCGCTGCTGCTGGATCGCTTTTGCCAACTATACGGCCATTTTTGTCCCAAATCCAAGTTGGATCAGCAACCCATCTGAGCGTATCCAATGCTGCTCCCCATGAACGTGGACGCTGTGTAGCTGCTGCAGCCGGGGATCCGATCTGACCATCTCGGCCTTGTGCAAACTTTGTTTGCAACTCAGGCAATTTGTTAACTTGATCAATGCCCAAAGAAGTTGAAAATGTTGCACTCATTCTTCCAACATTTGAACTGCTTAATCCTTTTTTCGTTGTGATGATGATTGCACCTGATGCAGCGCGAATACCATAGAGCGAAGTAGCAGCAGCACCCTTCAACACATTCACTGATTCAATATCATCAGGATTGATGTCAACAGCGCGATTGGAATATGCAACACCTGACAAGCCACTTTCTGTATTCAATTGCGAGTTGTCAATCGGAATACCATCAATAACGAACAATGGCTGATTGTCACCGGTGATGGAGGATGCACCTCTAATGCGGATATACGAGGATCCACCGGCAGCACCGGTTGAATTCGTGACTTGAACACCTGCAATCTTACCTGCCAAACCACCAACGATATTGGCTTCTTTGGATTGGGAAAGAGCACTTCCTTTTACTTCCTGAGTGGCATAAGTAAGTGAACGCTTTTGTTGTTCAATACCAATAGCTGTTACCACTACATCCTCACTGCGGGTGGCATCTTCCTGCAAACTGATGTCGACATTTTCCGAACTACCCAAAGTGACTTCTTTGGTTTTCATGCCAACCATCTTAAACACCAAAATCTTCCCATTTGCGGGAACGGTTACTTTGTACTTACCGTCAGCTTTTGCAAAAGCACCCGAAGTGGTGCCTTTCACCAAAATTGTGGCACCGGGCAAGGGCGCTCCCTTGGAATTTGTCACTTTACCCGAAACCACCCTCTCCTGAGCAAATGCAAACTGAACAGTGAGCATCAAGCCAAGAATGAGAGAAGAGTAAAACAGTTTTTTCATACATACTCCATGAGTAATGATGATACATAATGTGAACTATCGCTAAAAATGCGTTTCAGAGTGATAAGAGCAAACAATGAGACCATCCAGATTTTTAATATGGACAACATTCATTTGCTATGTCAATGAGCCGAGTCCCCTCGTTCAATACTCATTTGTTGTGGTCGGACCTTGTCCGTTGGTGATATGCGAGCATGAATTCAAAGATCATGCTATTATGTAATGGTAATGTAAATTACTAAAAAAAATATGGTAAATGCAACCCCTAAACTGTTGATAGAAAAACTACTTCAAAATTGAATGACAAAACCCATTGAAATCGGCGTTAATAAGGGCAATATTTGTACTTCAGAGGTAAATATTGAGGGCTGTTCATTCGCATCAAATACCCACTGTGTGGCAAAATACCCTATGGCTCCACCAAGAATGGTATCTGAAAACCAATGTCTGTCATTATGCATTCTGGCATATGCGGTACCCACGGCCAACCCATACAGGGCAATGTCAGCCCACCAACGATTGATGTACTTACTTAAAGAAGCACTCATTACAAAGGCAACGGTGGTATGCCCGGATGGAAATGACAAGTGAGTATCATCAATGGTGAAAGGTGTGAATGATGTGCTACCTTCATTGTTGAAGGGCCTACTTCTTCCAAAGGTTGATTTCACCGCTGTGGTCATAAGCCCCGCCACCAATAATGATGTCATTGTTTTTCTCGCATGCTTGCGAATTTGCTCATCCCCGATCGCAAGTCCGATCCCATATATTCCCACAGTTCCAATAGCGGGATAGAGCAATTCTCCATAATAATTGGCAAAGGAAAGGGGTGGCCCTTCCATTCTTTGATGATTTCGTAGGGCGAATTCACGAAAATCTTCATCAAATGGCATGAAGGCAAATGAGGAGCCAAGTACAATACCGGCTTCAAAAAGCGACTCGCTTGAAGCATGTATCAGTTCCTGTCCGATTGATGTCATGTCAGATAAACTTGCTTCTATGTCCGAAAACAACACAGAATCCACCTTGCTTTCATTGGCAGTGGAATTATTCACTATGGCAAAGAATGCACAGAATACCATCGCTATGATATGGTTGCATCGTATCAACATGAGCAATATGCATGCAATTCTTTTACGATAGTCTCTTCATTTCCCGGTCTAACAAGTGCTGATAATGTATTTGCCTGAACCCCACTGATAAAGACTGGCTGAGATTCATGTTGTATAATCACATTGTAGAAGGCATGCACGGCATCCTTGGAGTGGGAAGCAAGAATGTCCGGACCGATTGCACTGATCAAAGCATACTCATCAACTTGGATATATTGTTTGCTTTTGTGACTATTCAAAAAATGGGCGATTCTTTTCATGGGAAAATCATATACATATGCAATAGATTCTCCAACTCCTGATTCCAATAAAGGTATATGACCTGTCAATTGAAAAATCTGTTCTGATAACTCCTTAGGAAACTGCATGCCGACAATTCCGTTCAATCGTATGCATGTCACTATGTTTTTCCCAATGACCGATCGAAAACCAGAAGCTGATTCATCGCCCATTCGAGTGATGATGGTTCCTTCTTCGGAGGGATTGAATGTATTTTTCACATGAACTGGAATATCCTTGTTCAATGCAGGAATAATTGTCTCCGGGTGAAGTACTTTCGCCCCGAAATATGAAATCATCCGCGCTTCTTCAAAGCTCATCCTTTTAATGAAACGCGCATCAGGAATAATGCGAGGGTCGGCAGTTGCAATCCCACTCACATCTGTCCAAATAACAATTTTTTGCGCATCCAGCATTGCTCCAAATAATGCGGCTGAATAATCAGAACCACCCCTACCGAGCGTTGTTGTATTTCCCTCATTATCCGAAGCTATAAATCCTTGAGTGATGAGTATGTCATGCGTCTGAAATTGAGACTGCACGATTTCTCGCATCTTCAATTCAGTCTCAGGAATCAATATGCCTGCCTGCCGATGAGATGAGTCTGTTTTCATCACCAATCGGGCATCCAACCAAGAACAATTCAATTGCTCACTCAACAATGCATGTAAAATCACTGTCGAGAATAATTCACCATATGAAGCTATGCCA